>CAJBAP010000300.1 GCA_903950295.1 uncultured Rhodocyclaceae bacterium | reverse complement strand
CAAGCATCGCAATCTCCTTATCAATCCGATTTAACTATCGGCCGGAGGTAAGAAAGGGCGCCCGATGTTCCTGAGCGCCCCGTCCTCCCGTCTGTTGGGGTTGGGGTATTTTTATTAGATTTTGCCGACGAGGTCCAGCGAAGGCTTCAGGGTGGCGGCGCCTTCCTTCCACTTGGCGGGGCAGACTTCGCCCGGATGGTTGGCAACGTACTGGGCGGCCTTGACCTTGCGCAGCAACTCGGAAGCATCGCGGCCGATGCCGAGATCATGGATTTCGCAGACCTTGATGACGCCTTCGGGGTTGATGACGAAGGTGCCGCGCAGCGCCAGGCCGGCTTCTTCGATCATCACGTCGAAGTTGCGGGTGATCGTGCCGGTCGGGTCGCCGATCATCGGGTACTTGATCTTCTTGATCGTCTCGGAGGCATCGGTCCAGGCCTTGTGCACAAAATGGGTGTCGGTGGAGACGCTGTAGCACTCGACGCCGGCCTTCTGGAATTCGGGGTAGAGATCGGCCAGGTCGCCCAGCTCGGTCGGGCAGACGAAGGTGAAGTCGGCCGGGTAGAAGAACACGACTGACCACTTGCCCTTGAGGGAAGCTTCGGTGACTTCGACATCCTTGCCGTTGTGGTAGGCGGTTGCCTTGAAAGGCTTGACGGTGGTGTTGATCAGGGACACGGGTGCTTCTCCTTATGTGGGTTGTATGAATGAACCTGCGATGGAATGCATATTAAGTGCGTCTGGCAGATAACTCTAATTGTATGTTTCCATCCAGGCCATAGTGCCTGGCTATCAATGAAAAGTCGGCGCTGGCGGGACGGCAATTAGTTCCGGTCAGAACAGCATGGTCACGTGCACCGTGTCTTCGTCGCGCTCCACGGTGATTTTCTCCGAGCAGCGGCGCGCCAGCGCGATCATCTTCTTGTTTTCCGGCAGGATTTCGGCAACAAAACCGCGCAGGCCCCGCGCCTTGCCATGCTCTGCCAGGCGTAGCTGCATCGCTCCGCCCAGGCCGCTGCCCTGCCAGGCCGGATCGACGAGAAACGCTGTCTCGGCGAGGTTGGTGGAAGGATTCACGAAATAACATGACTGGGCGACGATGGTTTCCTGCTCGCGCGGCCCCGTGACGGCGACGAAGCCCACCTCGTTTTCATAACTGTAGTTGCACAGGCGCTGGATGTCCTTGCTCGACAAGGCCTGCACGCGGCGGAAGAAGCGTGTGTAAATGTCGTCGGCCGGCAGCTTGAAGAACAGGTCGCGGATGCCATTGGCGTCGGCAGCGCGCGCCGGCCGCAGCATGATCTCCTTGCCGTTCTTCAGGGTGACCTTGCGTTCCTCTTCCACCGGATAGGCACGCATGTTCTGGAGCGTCTGGTCGGCCGGCAGATAGCCGAGCTGCTTCGCCTCTTCCAGCAGCCAGGGCCTGAATTTGGGATGGGCCAGTTCGATGAGGGCCACGGCGCGCTCACGCACCGACTTGCCGAACAGATAGGCAATACCGTATTCGGTGATGACGTAATGCACGTCGGTCCGCGCCACTGAAACACCTTCGCCAGCGAGCAATTGCGGCCGGATGCGCGAGGTCTCGCCATCATCCGTCACGGACGCCAGGCAGATGATCGGTTTGCCGCCGAGCGAGCGTGCCGCACCGCGCAGGAAATCGCCCTGCGCGGCGATACCGCTGTAGAACTCACCGTTGAACTGATCGGAACAGGCCTGGCCGGTGAGATCGAGGGCAAATGCCTGGGTGACGGAAACCATGCGGTTCTGCGCGGCGATCGTGGCTGGATTGCAAACCACATCCATCGGCTGGAAGGAAAACAGCGAATTGCGATCAATGATGTCGAAGAGCTTGCGTGAGCCGAGGGCGAAGCTCGTGACGATCTTGTTCTTCTGCTCGCTTTTCTGCCGCCCGGTGAGGATGCCCTTTTCCAGCAGCGGAATGATCGCGTCGGTAATTACGTCCGAGTGGATACCGAGGTCACGGCGATCTTCCAGGTACTTGAGCGCCTCGTTGGGAATGCGGCCGAGGCCGATCTGCAGCGTCGAGCCATCGTCGATGATGCCGGCGATGTAACGGGCGATCTGCTCGACCACCTCTTCTTCGGCGGGCGTGTGGGCATATTCGATCATCGTCGGCGCCACCTCGACAAGATGGTGGATCTGGCTCAGATGGATGGCCGAGTCGCCCATGGTCCAGGGCATCGCCGGGTTGATCTCGGCAAT
>CAJBAP010000299.1 GCA_903950295.1 uncultured Rhodocyclaceae bacterium | reverse complement strand
TGTTGGTGAGACGGTCGGCGGCCTCGGTGAGCATGGCGATGGCCTGGTCGAGCTGCCCCGCCTTGGCCATTGCCACCGCGTCGTTGTTCAACTTGATCATGCGCTTGCGGGTGGCTTCGATGAAGATCGTACCTTCGTCGGTCAGCCCGGCGGCGGAAAACACGGCCTGGGCCTGAGCCAGAACGCTATCGTTTTCATGGTGATCCTCGGCAACGGCCTGAATGATGCTTTTGGCTTGATCCGGCTGGCCGCCAGCAAAACAGGCTTGGGCCACTTCGAGTGCCGTCTTTGCATCGAGGTGGGCCGTGCGCTGGACCTCCAGCGCCTTGCCGAGGGCCGCCTTGGCAGCTTCAGGATTGCCGGCGCGCACATGTACCTGACACTCGACAGCGGCCTGACGCGCCGTCAGTTCGGGTGAGTGGGAAAAGGCATTGCCCATGTCCTTGACAGCAGCCAGTGCCTCGGTGGTCTTGCCCTGCTCGACGCAACTCTTGGCCAAGCCGGAGTAGTCGTCGTGACTCTTGAAAAAGCCGCTACGGTCCTTTTCCACCACGCGCTTGAAAGCGCTTTCAGCACGCTCGAAATCCTGATTTTCGAGGGCGAGGCTGCCCAATTCGCGCGTGCGCCGCGTCGAGGGGGCCACCTTCAGGGCTTGCTCGACGATCTCCTGTGCCGCCGCCTTGTCGGTTTTCGCCAGCAGGCCGGCCAGCGAATCGTAGGCGGCAAGATAGTTGGGATAGGCAATGAGCGCTTGCTCGAACATCTGCCGGGCTTCGTCGTCCTGCCCGGTTGCGAGTTGCGCGCGTGCGAGGCCGACCACCGCCCAAGGGGTGGAGCGCTGCTGCAAAACGGTTTCGTACAAGCTGCGCGCTTCATCGGCTTTGCCTTCGATCAGCAGCAATTCCCCCTTCAGTCGCTGGACGTCAAGCACGTAGCGGCCTCCCGCGGCGATCAATGTGTCGCAGGTAGCGAGCGCCTTGGTGCGGTCACTATCTTTGCCTGGCCCCATCCAGCGATAGATTGGTTGCAGCGCGGTTTTCTTCTCGAAGATGCGGGACAGTCGTGTGCCGAGTATTTCCGCAGTGAAGGGTTTGAGCAGGTAGTCATCCGGCGTGTATTCGGCGGCGGTGGAGACCTGTTCGTAGCCGGTTTCACCGGTGACCATGAGAAAGGCGGTGGCGAGCGGCAGCAGTTCCTTGCGTCGCACCAGTTCGAGCAGTTGCTGGCCGTCGGCACCCTGGCCGAGGTTGTAGTCGCAGACGATCAGGTCGTAACGCTGCCGGCTCATGCGGTCCACGGCTTCCTTGACATTGCGCGCCGTATCGCAATGTTCGAGGCCAATGTCCGCCAACTGGATGCGCATGGCAGAGCGCATCTCGGGCATGTCGTCGATCAGCAAGCCGTGTTTTTTGTGCAGATCCATCGTAACTTACCGGCTGATTGGCCTGTAGCGAATCCGTTTCGGCTTGGCGCCCTCTTCGCCCAGGCGCTTGCGCTTGTCCTCTTCATATTCCTGATAGTTGCCGGCGAAGAAGTTCCACTGCGAATCGCCCTCCGCCGCGAGGATGTGGGTACAGATGCGGTCGAGAAACCAGCGGTCATGCGAGATGACCAGCACGCAACCGGCAAATTCGAGCAGGGC
>CAJBAP010000298.1 GCA_903950295.1 uncultured Rhodocyclaceae bacterium | reverse complement strand
GTTTGCCGTGCGCCGGGCGGTGCACTTCGAGTTTGGCAATCGCCGTCTGCTTGAAGCCTTCCACCAACACCAGGTCACAAGGGGACAGGCAGGCCAATTGCTCCTCCAGCGTCGCCTCGGGCTGGCCGCGCAGTTCGTGCATCAGCACCCAACGCGTATCACAGGTCAGCAGCACCTCGCTGGCACCGGCAGCACGATGGCGATAGGAATCCTTGCCCGGTTGATCGACATCGAAATTGTGGTGCGTGTGCTTGATCAGCGACACCGTCAGCCCACGTGCCGAAAAACGCGGGATCAATTGCTCGATCAGCGTGGTCTTGCCCGAACCGGAATAGCCGGCCAACCCGAATACTTTCATGCACTCACAACCTTGGCAAAACCGCCCCCGGGGGTGCGGAAATTTGTTGTCTGTCCCTGGTAGAGACGTGCGGCAACGAGTTGAACCTCGCCACGGTAAACGTAGTTGCGAATGTCGGCCTTGAGCTCGATCATTTCTCCGCTCATCTCAACCGGCACGGTCGATGGCAGAGCCAGCGCCTGCGCCACATAATCACCGGCGAGAATTTCCTCGAACACGCGCTTCGTCAGCTTGTCGCCGCGGTAGGCCGCACGCGAACCAAAACCCGCTGCCGGCTTGAAAAACAGCTGTCGGCGCCGTGCCCAGAAATCCTCGGCGCGCATGGCTTCGACCCTCTCGGTGCGCGGTATGCCGGCGAGTAGAGTTCCGCGTGTTGCGGCATCGACACCCCAACTGGCCAAAGTTTCATCATCCGTGAGGACAGCCAGATTGCGCTTGTCGGCATACAGTGCATGGACGCGCGGATGCGGTGTAATCGTCGTAGTGCCCTGTAGATAAGCCTCGCGCAGTGCCGTGTGCGCCGGCTCGGCAAAGGCGAAATCGGTGAGTCGGTTATAGACCAGATCAATCTTCGTCTCCTCGTACCACAGGCCACCGTGACAGAGCAGCAGCTCGCACGGGTCACAGATCACCGCCCGAATGCCATGGCTTTCAAGCAATTTCTGAAAGCCGAGAAACTCGGGATACAGATACTGACTTTCCGGTACTTCATCAACGATGGCGAGCGTTTGTAGCGGCTGATCACCCTGTTCGGCGCGAAACATTGCAACATAGGCGTCGAGCACATCGTCGCGTCCGGCCTGCACTGCTGCCAGAAAACCGCCGCCGGCATTGGTATTGATCTCGATGAGCTGCGGGCCGAGCGCAGTGAGGTGGAAATCGTAGCCCATGAAGACACCGCTGGCACCGCCTGCCGTACCCCATGCGGGGCATTTCATCCCGCTGGCGCCGACTTTTTCCTGCCATACCGGCAGTGCGACGACGCGCTCCACGGCAGCGATCAACTCCTGCATCTGCCGCAGATCGTGTGCCTTCACCGGCACCGTCGCAGACGAAAACAAATGCGGACGCTCAACAAGCAGATCGGCAGGCAGGTCTGACAGCTTCATGCGGCAAGTGTACCCGGGTAACTTCCCTTATGTCACCGACTCTCGACGCAGGGTCGCAATACGCTCTTCCAGGGGTGGATGGGTCATGAACAGACGCTTCAGTCCGCCCCCCACGCCGCCGGCAATACCGAAGGCTGCCATCTTCTCAGGCAAGGGTTGCGGGTGCAGCGAGTTCAGGCGCTCCAGCGCTGCAATCATGTTCTGACGACCGGCAAGACTGGCGCCACCGCGATCGGCTCTGAACTCGCGCTGGCGCGAGAACCACATGACGATGATGGAAGCCAGGACGCCCAGCACCAACTCGGCAATGATCATGGTGACGAAGAAAGCCGGCCCCTGGCCGCGCTCGGTCTTGAACACCACACGGTCGACCAGATGGCCGATGACGCGCGAGAGGAACATGACAAAAGTGTTAACCACGCCCTGAATCAACGCCAATGTCACCATGTCGCCATTCGCGGCGTGAGCGACTTCATGGCCCAGCACCGCCTCGGCTTCCTGGCGGGTCATCTGCTGCAGCAATCCGGTAGAGACGGCGATAAGTGAACTGTTCTTGCTCATGCCGGTGGCGAAGGCATTCACGTCGGGCGACTCGTAGATCCCGACTTCGGGCATCTTGATGCCGGCCTCCGCCGCGTATTTGCGGATGGTTTCCGTCAACCAGAACTCGGTGGAATTCGCCGGCGTCTCGATGACATTCACGCCCATCGATCTTTTCACTGACCACTTGGAGATGGCCAGCGAAATGAACGAGCCGCCAAACCCCATCACGGCCGCAAAGATCAGCAAGGCGGACAGATTCAGTCCATTGGCGTTGAGATAAGGCTCCACCCCCAGCAAACGCATGGTGACGGATAGCACAATGACGATGGCCAGGTTGGTGGCAAGAAAGAGGGCGATGCGTTTCATGGCGGTGATTTTCCATTCAAGTTGAACACGAGGTCAATAATAGGGGCAGCATATCCATCTTACAAATCGAATATACTTAAATTTCACATCGATTTATTCGATGAATAGTTTTACTGCCCGCTTGGGAATAAATGCCATGGCCGGACTCAATTTCAAGCACCTGCGGTATTTTTGGATGGTGGCAAAATCGGGCAGCATTGCGCGCGCCAGCGAGCAACTGCACCTTACGCCACAATCCATCAGCGGCCAATTGAGCGAACTGGAAGATGCGCTCGGAGTAGAACTTTTTCGTCGTGCCGGACGCGGATTGGAATTGACCGAGACGGGCCAGCGCATGCTTGGCTACGCCGAGCAGATCTTCACACTGGGTAATGAACTACTGGAATCGCTCCGCGAAGGTGCGTTACCTCAGAGCGTGCCATTTCGGGTCGGCATCGCCGACTCGGTGCCCAAGATGGTGGCCTACCGGTTGGTCGAGCCCTCACTCGGTGGCAAAGAAGCAGTGAAGCTGATTTGTCGCGAAGGGCGCCTGACAACCCTGTTGGCCGACCTGGCAGTGCATCGCCTCGATATGGTCATTGCCGACCGGCCGATGCCAGACAACCTGAATGTACGCGGCTACGACCACTTTCTTGGAGAAAGCGGTGTCAGCATCTTTGGCGCCAAGTCCTCAGCCCGGCAGTCATCGCCCAGTTTTCCCCAGTTGCTGGATGGCAATCCATTCCTGATGCCGGGCAGCGACGTGGTTTTGCATGCGCGCTTGCTACGCTGGTTCGAGTCTGAGCGACTGCGCCCGCAGATTGTTGGCGAGTTCGATGACAGTGCTTTGCTGATGGCTTTCGGGCAGGCGGGAGCCGGCTTCTTCGCTGCCCCGACAGCAATCGAGGATTACATCGTGCGACAACATGAAGTTGAAGTCGTCGGCAGAATTGAGTCCGTGCGCGAACAGATCTATGCCATCACCAACGAACGCAAACTGACGCACCCAATCATCACCGCCATCTGCCAGTTCGCCCAGCATGACATATTCGGTGGTTCCCGAAAATGATCGCTCCCGCTCAGCCGGACGTTCATCCTAGTGGAAAGTCTGCATTTCCAGTTCGGCGTCCACACCCACAATAGTATCCAGCACCTCGCCGACGATATCGTTGTTGGCGTCTGACCACTCGGCATCCGGGGCGGTTGATGTCGTTGCCAGAGGAGCAACGTCGAAATCAACGAATTGGTCACCGATTTTGAGCACTTGAATTCCCGAAGGGTGATCCACCAATTCCCAATCGTCAGGAATTTCCAACTCGGCACGAATCACTACAGTCAGGGTTTTCATGGTGATGGTCCTTGGTTACAAATCCGGTTTCAGTTGCAGCACAGCGTTACTGGAGGGCTCGGGCTCGGCAGCATGCACAGGATTTTCCGGGTTGCCGTCATCGGCGGCATTGTTTCCAGCAGCCTTCTGGCGACGTTTTTCTTCCTTCTTGTTTTTCTTCGCCATTTCTTTCTGGCGCTTCTCGAATTGATAGTTTGGTTTGGCCAAGTGACCTCCTGTTGTTATCGCGAAATAGCATCTGAAGCTATACCCCTAGGGATCATAACTCCATCTGGCACAACCTGTGCTCTAGGTTCCGACATAGCAACATTTTTCCCGGAACCTCATGCAGATATCGCCATCCAACCCAGCGCTTGTTTCTCCACTGAATGGTTCGCCCATTGGACCAGAGAAAAACGGCAAAGCCTTACAGGGGGCCGCCCAGGAGCTCACCGCACCCCGCAACGATCCACCCGCTCCTGTGACACCGGAGCTGAATGACACTGATACCGTTTCCATTTCGGCCACGCCTGGGACTCTTGAGACCGACTATAGCCCCGCCCCGGTCTATGCCGAGATCTGGAAAGGATCGATCAAGGTAGCCCAAGTCGATATACACGGGCATGTGACCTCCCATTCCGGGATGGTGGCATCGGGGGGTGGTGGCATTGCCGGGCCATTGCTTGCCGCACAGCGAGCCGTACAGGTGGCCCAGCAAACCGGAGGAGAGATCCGTACTGCGGGCCAGACTCTTGATAGCCAAACTTTGCTGATGCGAGCCCGTCTCGCAAATGCATACACCACCTAACTCAGAAACAGACCGCGAAAATGGCCTCTTATCTGATTTTCTGGCACAGATTCTGCCTTGATGACGACAAGCGCCAGCAAAACAGTCGCGAAGCGATATAGAAAGATAATTCTTGCCGCCAACAGCCACTCTGGCGGCATTCTTTGCCGGAGATTTCAATGCGTAAATCCAGTTCGTCACAGCGGCCAGCCGTTCTTCCTCTGGGTATCAAGAATCGGGTCAAGACAGAATTGCCAGCACTGGTAGCC
>CAJBAP010000297.1 GCA_903950295.1 uncultured Rhodocyclaceae bacterium | reverse complement strand
TTCCTTGAGGCGATGCACGGAAGTTTGCGCCGGCTGACGGAAGGCCCGATGCAACAGGTAATTGCGGTTGGGCAGGTGCATGTCTTCAGGCACGCGCTGGCCGTTGGCGACATAGGCGAGCAACAGGCCGTGACGCACCACGGCATCGAGAGCCGGCGCAATCGACGCCGTCTCATCCACCTTGGTGAGAATGCAGCCGGCAAGGTCTTCACCGGCATAACTGCGAATCACGTCGTCGAGCGTATCGCCCCGGCTGGTGGCATTCAGCAGCAGCAGCCGCCGCACTTCGCCGGCACGCGTCAACATCGCTGCCTGCTCGGCCACCATGCGGTCGCGCTGACTCATGCCGACGGTGTCGATGAGCACCATGTGCTTGCCACGCAACTCGGACAAGGTGCGGCGCAGATCTTCGCTGTCGCGCACGACATGCACCGGCACACCGAGGATGCGGCCATAAATCCGCAGTTGCTCATGGGCGCCGATCCGATAACCGTCGGTCGTCAGCAGCGCGAGCTTGTCGGCACCATAGCGCACCACGCAACGGGCGGCGAGCTTGGCGGTGGTGGTGGTTTTGCCCACGCCAGTCGGACCGACCAGCGCAAACACGCCACCACGCTCGATCAGATCATTTTCACTGGTCAGCGTGCGCAGACGGCGATTGACGGCACTCGTGAGCCACTTGCGGCCTTCCTGCATCTCCAGGTCATCGGGCATGTCTTCCACCAGGCGGCGGGCGAGCATGCCGGAGAAACCAGCCTCGAGCATTTCACCGAGCAACTGTGCCTTGGCCGGTGCATGACGGGTCATGTCGCCCCAGGCAAAGCCGGCCAACTGGCGCTCAAGCAGGCTCTTGATCGTCTTCATTTCGTCCATCAACTGCTGTACCTGCGCGCCACCACCATCAATGCTGCCGGACAAGCCAGGCAGACCGATATCGCGGGCCGCCTGATCAATTTTGGCAGCCGTCGCGTTTTGTGTCTTGGGGGGCAACGGGCGCGGCTTGATACGATCAGCGGCAGATTGGGCAACGGGTTCTGCCTGCTCCTGACGCGGCGGTTGCCACGGTTGCCAGGACTGAAAAGGCAGCGGCGCACGCGCCTTGGCGGAAAGCGTCACCGCGTAGTCGTCGCTCTCGCCCTGATCAAAAGTCGGCGCTGGCGGGACGGCAGTTGCGGGTGCTTTAGCAGGGGCAATTGGTGCCACGGGAACAGGAGCAGCCGCAACAGTAGACCCGCCCTGGCGCGATAAGGCATCGAGACTGTCGGCCGACATCGCCATGATCTCGACACCTCCTTCGACCGACTTATTGGAGACGACGATCGCCTCCGGGCCGAGCGCCGCCTTGACTTTGCGCAATGCGTCGCGTGCAGTTTCACCGAAGAAGCGTTTAACCGTCATATCTGTTCCTTTACTTTTCCCACGTCATCAACCTCATTACCTTCAACTCTTGGCGCCGATGATGGCGGTTACCTTGATCGTTTTTGATTCCGGAATTTCACTGTTCGCCAGCACTTTCAGGTTGGTCCAGGCGCGCCGCAGGAAGCGCGACAGTAGCCAGCGCAACCCGCTCGGCACCAACAACACCGGCACCATGCCGAGATCTTCCTGTCGTTTCGCGGCGGCGGCGGTTTCACGTAGCAAGGTATCGGCCAACCCGGGCTCGATGCCCGAACCGTCGGCACCGACACCGGCGAGCGCCTGCGTCAGGAGTCGCTCCAGGCTCGGTTCGAGCGCCATCACCTGAAGTTCCTGGCCACTCGGATAGAGCTGCTGCACGATCGCCCGGCCGAGACTGACACGCACCAGCGCCGTGAGCTCTGTCGGGTCTTGCACGCGCGGCGCATTCTCGGCGAGCGTTTCGATGATGGTACGCATGTCGCGAATATTGACGCCCTCTTCCAGAAGATTCTGCAAGACGCGCTGGACCGCCGAAAGCGGTAACACTTTCGGCACGAGATCCTCGATGAGCTTGGGCGCATCCTTGGCCAGATGGTCGAGCAAGGCCTGACTTTCCTGACGGCCGAGCAACTCGGCAGCGTGCGTGAGGATCAGATGGTTGAGGTGGGTGGCGACCACCGTACCGGCATCGACCACCGTATAGCCCATGATGTGCGCCTGATCGCGCATGCCACCCTCGATCCATACCGCCGGCAGGCCAAAGGCCGGATCCTTGGTCTGGTTGCCGGCCAGCGGGCCGCTGACACGGCCTGGGTTGATCGCC
>CAJBAP010000296.1 GCA_903950295.1 uncultured Rhodocyclaceae bacterium | reverse complement strand
GGTCGCCCGATGGCCGAACATCTTCTGGCCGCTGGCCACGGGTTGACAGTGTGGTCGCGCCGTCCCGCCAGCGCCGACTTTTTATTGTCCAATGGCGCACGCCGAGCTGACAGTCCGGCGGAACTGGCGCGTCATTGCGAGATCGTCTGCACCAACGTCACTGGCAACGCCGATGTCACCAGCTTGGCGGAACAACTTCTCGAAGGTCTGCGGCCTGACAGCATTCATGTCGATTTCTCCACCATCGCGCCTGCCGTTGCGCGCAGTATCGCAGCGCGTTACGTTGCACACGATCTCCATTTCGTCGATGCGCCGGTCTCCGGCGGCACGGCAGGGGCACAAGCCGCGACACTGGCCATCATGTGGGGCGGAAAGTCGGCGCTGGCGGGACGGCTCGAACCCATCTTCCACAGCCTCGGCAAGACCATCGTGCATGTGGGCGACGCGGGTGCCGGCCAGGTGGCCAAGGCCTGCAATCAACTCGTCATGGTCGCGGCCATCGAGGCCTGTGCGGAGGCGGCACGCCTCGCGCAAGCCGCTGGCGTCGATTTCAGCAAGGTGCGGGCGGCCATGCTGGGCGGCTCGGCCTGTTCGCGGGTGCTCGATTTCTTCGGCGGCAAGATGGCCGATCGAAATTTCTCTGCCGGTGTCGAAGCACGCCTCCACCACAAGGATTTCGTCATGGTGATGGACGAGGCCACGCGCACGGGCGTGCCGCTGCCGGTCGGCGGCACGGTAATGCAGCAACTCGACGCCCTCATGGCGGCAGGCTGGGGCAAGCAAGACAGTTCCCGGCTATTCAGCGTGCTGGGGCGTCCCGATGCTTGACCGACTCAGCATGAACAGCGCTCCCTCCGATCTATTGCGCCAAATGTTCATGGCAGCGATCGCTGCCGCACAACCGGCCATCTGCATCCCAACGCATTTACCTGAAAAGCCGCGCGGACGCTTGATCGTTATCGGCGCCGGCAAGGCCTCGGCTGAGATGGCGCGCGTCATCGAAGCAAGCTGGGGCGGGCCCTTGTCCGGACTGGTCGTAACGCGCTACGGCTACGCTGTGCCATGCCGGCATATCGAGATTGTCGAGGCGGAGCACCCGGTACCGGATGCGGCCGGGCTGGCAGCGGCGCAGCGGATGATGGCTCTGGTTGGTGACCTGAGCGCCGACGATCTGGTGCTCTGCCTGATTTCCGGCGGGGGGTCGGCGTTGCTGCCCCTGCCCCTCCCCGGCCTAAAGCTTGAACACAAGCAGGCAGTCAGTCGCGCCCTGCTCAAATCCGGCGCGAGCATCGGCGAGATGAACTGTGTGCGGCGTCATCTCTCGGCCATCAAGGGCGGCCGTCTGGCCGCCGCCTGCCATCCGGCACGGGTTGTCACGCTGTTGATCTCCGACGTGCCGGGCGACAATCCGGCCGACATCGCATCCGGGCCGACCGTCAGCGACGCCAGCACCTGCGCCGATGCGCTGGCGATCCTGCGCCGTTACAACCTTGATGTGCCGGCAGCGGTACGTGAAGTTCTCGAAACAGGTACGGGCGAATCGGTCAAGCCGGGCGACCCACGCCTGCACGGCAACGTCACGACGATTGTCGCGACACCCCAGATGGCGCTCGAGCGTGCCGCCGCCGTAGCCGGTTCGGCCGGCTTTGCCGCCCACATCCTCGGTGATGCGATCGAAGGCGAAGCGCGCGATATCGGCAAGGCGCTGGGAGGCATCGCGTTGCAGGTCGCGCGCCACGGACAACCCTTCACACCGCCCTGCATCCTGCTTTCCGGTGGCGAAACCACCGTCACGGTAAGGGGGAACGGCCGGGGTGGGCGCAACGTCGAATTCCTGCTCTCGCTGGCCATCACCCTCGACGGCACGCCTGGCGTTTACGCTCTCGCCGGCGATACCGATGGCGTCGATGGCCAGGAGGAAATTGCCGGGGCGCTACTGTCACCCGACACCTTGAGCCGCGCCTGGGCCAGCGGTCTTAAACCGCAGGAGGCGCTGGACAACAACGACGGCCACGGTTTCTTCCAGGCGCTGGGTGACTCCGTCATCACCGGGCCGACGCT
>CAJBAP010000295.1 GCA_903950295.1 uncultured Rhodocyclaceae bacterium | reverse complement strand
TGCCCGTTCGCTTGCACTGCGTCGTGAACTGGAGGATGCGCGCCGTTCGTTGCAGAGTTATCACGACGATCGCGAGTCGGAGAACCTTCTCGCCGCAGAAATTCTCGATCAGTTGATGCAACGTCCGGGGCTTTCCGATCCCGACCTGTACTACTGGATGAATCCGGCCACCAACTTCAGCGGCGATATCGTCGCCGCTGCGCGCACCGCGGATGGCCGCTTTTACGTCCTGCTGGCCGACGCCACCGGCCATGGCCTGGCCGCGGCCATCAGCGTGCTGCCGGTGCTGACGCTGTTTTACGACGTCGTCGAATTCGGTCTGCCGCTTGGCCGCGTAATTGCCAAGATCAACAGCCAGTTGCGCATGGCGCTACCGGTGGGACGTTTTGTCGCCTGTGCCTGCGTGTGCATCGATCCGCAGAGCGGTCGCAGCGAAGTCTGGATGGGTGGCATGCCCAGCGGCCTGCTGCTCGACAACGATGGCCAGGTGGTGCGCGAGATAAAGTCTTCGCATTTTCCGCTGGGTATCGATGATTTTGATTGGCGCAAGTCCGCTACCGAAACACTCGCTTTGCCTGCAGGCGGTGGACAGTTGGTGCTGTTTTCGGACGGGCTGATCGAAGCGCAAAACTTGGCGGGTGAAGATTTTGGCATGGAGCGCCTGCGTGCCGCGCTTGCCAGTGTACCCGCCGCCGAGCGAATCGCTGCCGTGCAGAGTGCGGTTTTCGAGCACCTCGGCGACTCCTCGCCGCACGATGATGTCACGCTGCTGATAGTTAACCTCCCTTCCCCTCCGAAAACAAGGTAACGACATGACTGCCACCCCGTTTGATCGCGCTATCGCACTGTTCGATGCTGCCAATGCCGAAGATCCCAACCAGGACGCAGGACAGCCCAAGGAACTGCTCTACGGTCAGCGCATGACCGACATGATCGGCCGCTTTGCGCCTGACGCCAGTGAGGTCGCCCGGCTTGCCGTGCGCGCCCAGCATATCCAGCGCTGGGCCGTGCCGCGCAGCAACTATCCGATGACCAAGGAAGGCTACTTCGCCTGGCGCACGGGGCTTTACAAGTTCCACGCCGACACGGCTGGCGAGTTGATGCGGCAGGCCGGTTACGCCGATGCGATGATCGAGCAGGTCAAGGCCGCGGTCGGCAAGCGTGGCATCAAGGTGAATCCCGATACCCAGTTGCTCGAGGATGTTGCCGACCTGGTATTCATCGAACACTACATGCTCGGCTTTGCCGGTCAGCATGCCGAATACACCGAGGAAAAGTGGCTCGACATCATTCGCAAGACATGGAAGAAGATGTCGGAGCGCGCACACGCTTTTGCCCTGTCCGGTCAGCTCAAGCTGCCGGAAGCATTGGTGCCGCTGATCACGAAGGCGGTTACCGGGTAGCGCGGCACTCGGTGGCGCGGTGCCATGCTCAGGCTGATGCTGTTGTTGCTGTGCCTTCCCGCGCTTGCCTTCGCCACGGGAACGGTACCAGTTACTGCCGAGAAGATCGGGCCGCATAGTTACTATTTGCGCGGCTTGCCGGGCGCCGCCTCACGCGCGAACCAGGGGTTCATGTCGAATGCCGGCTTCGTTGTCACGCGCGAGGGCGTGGTGGTCTTCGATAGTCTCGGTACGCCGGTGCTGGCGCAGCAGATGCTGGTCGCCATTCGCAAGATCACGCGCCAGCCGATCCGGCGCGTGATCGTCTCGCACTGGCATGCCGACCACTACTACGGCCTGCAGATATTCAAGGCTGCGGGGGCGGAAATCTGGGCGCACGAAGCTGCCCGTCCCATGCTCGGTTCGACCGCCGCCGCCGAGCGGTTGGCGCAGAGGCGTGAACTATTGGCGCCATGGATCGACGAGCGATTCACGGTGATCCCAGCCGATGTCTGGCTCACGGGCGACACCGATTTCAAGCTGGGCGGA
The DNA here is from genome assembly GCA_903950295.1 of uncultured Rhodocyclaceae bacterium. Next base: position 3,124 of record CAJBAP010000295.1, on the reverse strand, counting down.
TTGAGCTTCCGCGTGCGCCATGTCGGGCCGGCGCATTCGGCCGAAGACCTGGCGTTGTATGTCGAGGAAGACGGCGTGCTGTTTTCGGGCGACCTGGTGTTCAAGGGGCGCGTGCCCTTCGTCGGTGATGCTGACTCAAAGGCCTGGCTGGCCTCACTGGATCGCTTGCTGGCACTCAAGCCGCGCCTCATGGTGCCGGGCCATGGTGCCGCCAGTCGCATGCCGCAGGAAGACCTGATCCTGACACGCGATTACCTGCTTGATCTACGCGACAAGATGGGGCGCGCCGCCAGCGATTTCATGCCCTTCGAAGCGGCCTTCGAAGCGGCCGACTGGTCACGCTGGGCGGGATTGCCGGCCTATGCCGAGGCGCATCGGCGCAATGCCTACAATACTTATCTGCTGATGGAGCAAGAGGTTCTGGCCAAGTGAGCGCCAACAAAGTCGAGTCGCTCGACGACCGTCGCGCCGCCGACCGGCGCGAGGTGCCTCGACGCGGAAACGACAATGCGGCCCAGTCGTCCGGGCAGGCTCTGCTCGAATTGCGTGCCATCCTCGAGAACGCCACGGTCGGCATCCTGTTCACCCGCAACCGCACGCTGGTGCGCGCCAACCCGCTGTTCGCCCAGATGTTCGGCTACGGCGAAAACGCCTTCATTGGTCTGCCGGGCCGGGCGCTCTATCCATCCGACGTCGCCTACGAGTCGCTCGGCGTCGAGGCTGGACCGGTGCTGGCCGCCGGGCTGCCCTTCCGCACCGAGATCCAGATGCGTCGTCAGGACGGCAGCCTGTTTTGGTGCCGCATGTCGGCGAAGGCCATCGATCCGCGTCACCCGCAGGATGGCACGATCTGGATCATGGAGGACGTTACTCACGAGCATGCCGCACGTGAGGCGCTGGCACGCGCACACGGGGAGCTTGAGCGGCGTGTCGAGGAGCGTACCGCCGAGCTGTCGGCTGCCAACGCCAAGTTGCAGGCAGAGGTTTTCGAGCGCCTGCAAGCCGAGCAGCGCGTCTGGCACCTGGCGCATCACGATGCTCTCACCAGCCTGCCCAATCGTGCCTTGCTGCATGATCGTCTGCAACAGGCATTGGCGCAGGCCGGGCGGGCGCAAAGCCGCGTTGCGGTGCTGTTTCTCGATCTCGATCGATTCAAGATCATCAATGACACGCTTGGCCATGATGTAGGCGACGAGCTGCTCAAGGAGGTGGCGCAGCGCCTGCGTGGTGCTGTGCGTGCCGTTGATACAGTGGCGCGGATGGGCGGCGACGAGTTTGTCGTCGTGCTGCATGAGCTTGCCGACATCGAGGACGCAGCGCGCGTTGCCGAAAAAATCATCGCCGCTTTCGTGCCGCTGGTAAAAATTGGCAAGCACGAGCTGCGCGCTTCCACCTCGATCGGCATCGGCTTGTATCCCGAGGATGGTGAAGAGGCTTACGGAATCATGAAATGTGCCGATACGGCGATGTATCACGCCAAGCGCAGTGGCCGCAATCAATTCCACTTTTTCTCCACGCGTCAGTCTGTAGTAGCCCAACGTCAGCTGCATATCGAGAAACGCCTGGTGAACGCGCTCGAACAGGGCCAGCTGTCACTGGTCTATCAACCCCTCGTCGATTATGGCAGGCGTGCCGTCTATGGCATGGAAGCGCTGCTGCGCTGGCATGATCCTGCTGTGGGTGATATTGATCCCGCCGCATTTCTTCCGGTGGCCGAAGAGACCGATTTGATCCTGCCGATCGGTGAGTGGGTGCTGCTCCACGCCATGCGGCAAAATCGTCTCTGGCAGGAGGCTGGCAAGCCGCTATTGCCGGTTTCGATCAATCTTTCGCCGCGCCAGTTTCGCCACAGGAATCTGGTCGGCAGCCTGCGTGCGATCCTTGCCGAAACTGGCCAGCCCGCCCGCTTGCTCGAGTTGGAAATCACCGAAGCCGCGCTGGCCCATGATGTCGAGGCGGCGCGGACTCGCATCGAGGAAATCGCCGCGCTGGGCGTGCGGTTGACCATCGACAACTTCGGCACCGGTGTCGCGAATCTCGTCGCGCTCAGGCGCTTGCCGATCAGCCGGCTCAAGATCGACCGGCGTTTTGTTGGCGCCTTGCCCGCCGATCGGGATGCGCAGGCTGTCGTTGCTGCCAGCATCGGTCTGGCACGCGGCCTGGAGCTCGCCATCGCCGCCGCCGGTGTTGAAACCGTAGCCCAGCGTGATGCCCTGCTGGCGCTGGGTTGCCAGCGTTTTCAGGGCCATCTGTTTGCCCGGCCGCAACCGGGGATGAACGAAGCCGCGTTGTTTGCGCCCACCGGCATGGAGTGAATGAACATGAACTCGCTACCCCGCTTGCCATCGAGATTGCCGCAGGTCGGTACCACCATTTTCACCGTCATGTCGCGACTCGCCGCCGAGCACGGTGCGATCAATCTTTCACAAGGCTTTCCGGATTTTTCGCCGCCGGCATTGCTGCTGGAACGCGTTGCACACCACATGGCCACGGGTGCCAATCAATACCCGCCGATGGCAGGTGTGTTACCGCTCCGTGAAGCGATTGCCGAAAAGTTGGAGACGTTCTACGGCGCGCACTACGATGTCGAAACCGAGATTACCGTGACGGCCGGCGCGACGCAGGCAATCTTTACCGCCATCGCCACCTGCGTACGGGCGGGCGACGAGGTGATCGTTTTTGCCCCGGTGTATGACAGCTACCTGCCGGCCATCGCCTTGCAGGGTGGCGTGGCGCGCGTGGTGAATCTGCGGCCGCCGGCTTTCCGCCCCGACTGGACCGAGGTCGCCGCCGCCATCGGACCGCGTACGCGCATGATCATCCTCAACACGCCGCACAACCCCACCGGCACGGTGTGGACGGCTGACGATATGGCGGAACTCGCCCGCCTGGTGCGCGACACCGACATCGTGCTGCTGGGCGACGAGGTGTATGAGCACATTGTCTTTGCCGACAGTCCCGCGGCCGGTCGCCACGAAAGCCTGGCGCGTCTGCCGGAACTGCGCGAGCGCAGTTTCGTCGTGTCGAGTTTTGGCAAGACCTTTCACATCACTGGCTGGAAGGTGGCCTACTGTGCCGCGCCTGCCGCATTGACGGCGGAGTTTCGCAAGGCGCATCAGTTCAT
>CAJBAP010000294.1 GCA_903950295.1 uncultured Rhodocyclaceae bacterium | reverse complement strand
CGACACTGCCGTCCCGCCAGCACCGACTTTTTTGTCCGGATTGAAGCCTGGATCGTCACGTTCGCGAGCAATCAACTCGCGGCGCTCGCGGGCGACGCGGGCCACATAGGAAACGGGATCGGCGCGGGCGATACTGGCAGCCGGATCGCTCCGGTGGCTATCCTGCACCCCCTGCCCCACGTGCAATACGCGGGTGAGCATGGTGCCTCCCGCGTCGATCAAGTAAAGGGAGAACGTGCCGACGGCAAGCTTGGCGCTGCGGTCGCGGACCAGGAAATTCTGCAAGGTATCAAAGACCGCGTTCCGGTCAAGACTGGAGGTAAGCTCACGGCCGACATCGCTAAGTTTTTCGACAGCCAGGCGAGCCTCGTCCAGGGCCTGGGCGCGTTGCTCCATGGTTTTGTCGAGCACACGCTCGGACTGGCGCAAGCTCTCTATCATCTCGGTCTGGGCGGCCGCCTCGGCATGCCAAGCTTGATAGAGCCTATCGCAGAGTGCAAGGGCCAACACGATGATCTCCAGCGCCAGGCCGAACTGCATGGCGCCACTGGTCAGAAAACTGCCCAGCATCGGCACCGTCTCGGGAATCGCCCCCAGCTGGAATCCTGCAATGGAGAATGACTTCAGGACCGAACTGTCCGCGATGACCGCGCCCAGCACGGCCAGCGCATTAGCCGCCAGAAAATAATAGGCGCCCCGCTCACGCTGAACGGCACAGAAAACCGCCAGGGCCAGCACCAGCAGCATCGACACGATGATCAGCGATGTCGCCAGCTTCATAATGTTTTCGGGAGAGATCAACAGAACGATCGGGAAGAGCAGATAGAAGCCCCCGATAAATAGCAGCGCCACATCGACTTTGGGAATGTACTTCTTGATATTCAGCAGGTAGCGGACAAAAAACAGCATCGTCGCGGCACACAGCGAATAACCGACCGTGGTGGCAATGCTCGACATCAGGGTTGATTTGGGCCAGAGCAGCCCCTTGGCCAAGCCATTGTCGGCGGCCAGTGTCAACGCCAGGCTGGCCACAAAGGCGACATACAGCAGATAGATCACGTCGCGTCTGAATGCCGCAAAATACAACAGGCTGAATAGCATCATGGCCGTCGCCGCGCCAAAAAACCATGCCTGACCGAGTTCTTGCTTGCTGACATGATCATCAAAGGCTTTTTCTTGCCAGAGTACGACTGGAATCACCTGCGCTGAAGCGGCCTGCAGCCGCAGGAAATACACCTGCTCGGTGTGCGCGGGTAGCATCACCGGGAAGGCGAAGTTACGGTTGAAATAGGGGCGCGTTATTGGCAAGACCGGGGCAGTCGCCGGGGTCTTCTGCGCGGCTGCCGCGTATAGCTGCGCATCGGACAAGCGGGCGTTGGTGATTTCGAGGACCTGCTCAAGCGGCAGGTTGCTGTCATTGCGTAAATGCAGGCGCAACCACCAGGCCGATCCGCTCTCGCCGAAATTGAGTGTATCGGCGGCAATGGCATCCGGTTTGAAGAGCGCGGCCAAACGTGCCGTTTGAACATCGGCCAGCGTGAGATTCAGGCTTGGATCAGGAAGGATGGCGAAGTGCTGAGTCACGGATACCGGCGCCTGGTCGATCTGGCCGACATCCATTACCTTGCCCTGAGCCACGACACCGGTCGCAAAAATGCTCAGCCCACAAATAAGTGCAAGAAAATAGCGAAGTGGATGAGAGCGTTTTGCGGTAGATGTTGCGTCAATAGTCATGTGATATCTCTTTTCTCGTCGCGATACGAGTTTTTGTTGCCCGGCCCCATCGCGCCCGGCACTTGAACAGATCAATACGACCGACCT
>CAJBAP010000293.1 GCA_903950295.1 uncultured Rhodocyclaceae bacterium | reverse complement strand
TAGCGTCTACGCCATCGTCGCGCTGGGCTACACGATGGTGTATGGCGTCATCCAGTTGATCAACTTCGCCCACGGCGAAGTGGTGATGATCGGCGCCATGGTGGCCTTCACCGTCATTACCGCGCTGTTCGGCGCCGGCCTGCCCTTGCCGCCGATCGTATTGGTCTTGGCCGGCGTTCTCGCTGCCATCCCCGTCTGCATGGCCATCGGCTATCTGCTGGAACGCGCCGCCTACCGGCCACTGCGTCACGCCCCGCGCCTCGCGCCGTTGATCACCGCGATCGGCATGTCGATCATCCTGCAACACCTGGCCTTGCTGGTGTGGGGTCGCGATCCGCGCGCCTTCCCGCAGATCATGGAAAACCCCAGTTTCGCCATCGGTGGTGCCGCCATCAGCGGTGTGCAGATCGCAATCATCCTGCTGTCGCTAGCGATGATGGCCACGCTCACCTGGTTCGTTTACCGCACCCGCTTCGGTATCGCCATTCGCGCCACCGCCGAAGACGTGCGCGTTGCTGCTCTGATGGGTGTGGACGCCAACCGCGTTATCGCCGCCACCTTCATCATCGGCGCGGGACTGGGTGCCGTGGCCGGCGTCATGGTCGGCACCTATTACGGCATCGCGCATTACACGATGGGCTTCACCCTTGGCCTCAAGGCGTTTTCGGCAGCGGTGCTGGGCGGCATCGGCAACCTGGCTGGCGCGATGCTGGGCGGCATTCTGCTTGGACTGGTCGAAGCGCTTGGCGCCGGTTACATCGGCGAACTGACCGACCTTTGTCAGTGGCCTGTTTTTAGCGGCATGCTGACCGAACGCTGCGAAGCCGATGGCCATGTCGTCTTGCTCGGCAGCAATTACCAGGATGTGTTCGCCTTCCTGGTACTGATCGCCGTGCTGGTGTTCCGGCCTTCCGGTTTGCTCGGCGAGAGAGTGTCGGAGCGGGCATGAGCAAGAAGTGGTTTGGCATAGCTTTGATTACCCTTGCGCTGCTGGCATTGCCACTAGTGCTGACCCAGGTAGGCACCGCCTGGGTGCGCATCGCCAACCTCGCCATCCTGTTCGTTTTTCTCTCGCTCGGCCTGAACATCGTCGTCGGCATGGCCGGCCTGCTCGACTTGGGCTACATCGCCTTCTACGCCGTCGGTGCCTACGTCTACGCCCTGCTGGCCTCGCCGCATTTCAACCTGCACCTGCCGTTCTGGGCGATCCTGCCGATCGGCGCCCTGCTCGCCGGCATGGCCGGGGCGATCCTCGGCGCGCCGACCTTGCGGCTACGTGGCGATTATCTGGCCATCGTCACGCTCGGTTTCGGCGAGATCGTGCGCATCCTGATGAACAATCTGTCTGCACCCTTCAACATCACCAACGGCCCCAAGGGCATCACGCGCATCGACGGGCTGAATGTCGCCGGCATGAACTTCAGTAGTACCGATACCCTCTTTGGTATCGCCTTCACCGGCCCGGCCAAGTATTACTACGTGCTGCTGGCGCTCCTGCTCGGCGTCATCGTCGTCAATCTGCGCCTGCAAAAGTCACGCATCGGCCGCGCCTGGGTTGCGATTCGCGAGGACGAAGTCGCGGCCAAGGCAGCCGGAATCAACACGCGTAACGTCAAGCTGCTGGCTTTCGCCATGGGCGCGAGCTTCGGCGGTATCGCCGGCGGCATGTTCGCCGCCATGCAAGGCTTTGTCAGCCCCGAAAGTTTCATCTTGCAAGAGTCCGTGATGGTGCTCGCCATGGTGGTGCTGGGCGGCATGGGCAATGTCTGGGGCGTGATCGCCGGTGCGCTGCTACTGTCCTTCGTCCCGGAGTTCCTGCGCTATACCGTCGAACCGGCGCAAAAGGCCTTGTTCGGCCATCTGCTGGTCGAACCCGAAGTGCTGCGCATGCTGATCTTTGGCGTGGCACTGGTACTGACGATGCGCTTCCGTCCTGCCGGTTTGTGGCCGGAGGCCAGGCATAGCCGGGAGTTCGGGGAGAAGCAGGCGTGAGCGTGGCGCCGCAGGTACTGCTGGAAGCCCGCGGCATCGGCAAACGTTTCGGCGGCGTACAGGCGCTTAAGGACGTGTCGCTGACCATCCGCACCAACG
>CAJBAP010000292.1 GCA_903950295.1 uncultured Rhodocyclaceae bacterium | reverse complement strand
TGCTACCAAGTGTCGGGGCTTGTGGGAACAGGTATAGCGTGCCCCTTTACCGTTCAGGTGTTCATGCAATCGACGTTCAAGGTTGGTGGTGATGCCCGTGTAGAGCGAACCATCCATGCATTCGAGGAGGTAGAGGTGCCACAAAGGGCTCGGCAAGGCCATGTCCGGGAGCTGTTTGTAAGCGCGTTTACTTGGTTTTCCTGACGTCCTGAATCAACCGGGCCAGTTGCCGCTTTTCCTCATCATCGAGCCGGTCGATATTTTTCTTCCAGGCGTGGGTTGGATATTTTGCTTTGACGAACTGCCATCCGGCCGACCCATAGGCCTCCACATCCGCCTTCAGTTTCGGAATCGACTCGATGACTTTGCGGAATTGCGGCCAGGGCAGCGCTTGCAGTTCCTTCTCGAGTTGCTTGCTGTCCGGAACGACCAGAGCACGATTTTGCGCTACTGAGGCTTTTTGCGCCGGGGCGACGGGACCGCTTAGCGCCGGCAGCACGGGCGTCATCCAGAGGCCCAAGAGCAGGGCGAAAATACCAGGCAGGGCTGATTTCACGGGATTCCTCTCACACTTTTTGACGGGCATATTCTTCAAAACCTTGCAGTGGCAGCGGCCGGCTGAAGAAATAACCCTGATAGGCATGGCAACCTGAAGTGGTGAGGAAGTCCAGCTGCGCCGCGGTTTCCACCCCCTCGGCGATGACCCCCAAACCGAGACTCTGGGCCAGCGCGATGACGGTTTTGGCGATGGCGGCGTCGTTCGGGTCGATGAGCACGTCGCGCACGAAGGACTGGTCGATTTTCAATTGGTCGAGCGGCAGCCGCTTCAGATAGGACAGCGATGAATAGCCGGTGCCGAAGTCATCCAGAGAAAAGCCCACGCCCTTGGCTTTCAGCGCGAACATCTTGTCGATGATGTCCTGGATGTTTTCCACCAGCACGCTTTCGGTCAGTTCCAGTTTCAGCTGCTGTGGATTTGCGCCGGTGCTGTCGAGGATGGACAACACCTGGTCGACGAAATCGGTGTGGTTGATCTGGCGGGCACTGACGTTGACCGCAACCGTCAGGTGGGCCAGCGCAGGCTGGCCTGCCCATCTGGCCAACTGGATACAGGCGGTTTCGAGCACCCAATGGCCCAGTGGCAGAATCAGCCCGGTTTCCTCGGCCAGCGGGATGAAGTCCGCCGGCGAGACCATGCCGCGTGTCGGGTGCTGCCAGCGGACGAGGACTTCCGCGCCGGTCAGCTGACGTATGCCGGCCACCTGCGGCTGATAGTGCAACAGCAACTGGTTCTGCGCCAGCGCCTGCCGTAGATCGCTTTCGAGCAGCACGCGTTCCTTGACGGCAGATTCAAGGGTGGGGTCGAAGAAGCGCGCCCGGTTGCGGCCGGCCTGTTTCGACTTGTACATCGCAAGATCGGCTTGCTTCATCAAGTCATCGATGCTGACAATGTCCCCCCTGAACAAGGTAACGCCAATACTGGCGCCGCTGTGGTGAAGCACGTCATCGAGTTGGTAGGGATGATTGAGCGATGCGAGAATTTTTTCTGCGACGGTTTCTGCAGCGGCGGCGGCATCTGCCTCGTCGGCGCTCAGTCCGGGCAGAACCAGCACGAACTCGTCGCCACCCAGGCGGGCGACCGTGTCGCCCTCGCGCACCACCAGCGTCAGGCGGCTGGCAACCTGCTTGAGCAGCATGTCACCGATGTCGTGGCCCTGAGTGTCGTTGAGGGTCTTGAAGTTGTCCAGATCGATGAACAACAGTGCGCCATATTCACCGTTGCGCGAACTGACCGCCAGTGTCTGGTTCAGGCGATCCAGCAGGAGCGTCCGGTTGGGCAATGCGGTCAGCTGATCATAGAAGGCCAGCACCGTGATCTTCTCTTCCGCCTGCTTGCGTTCGGTAATGTCGAAGTGGGTACCGATGTAGTGCGTCACAACCCCGGCGTCATCCTTCACCGCCGAGATCGTCAGCCATTTCGGGTAGATCTCGCCATTTTTGCGGCGATCCCAGATCTCGCCCTGCCATCCCCCGGTATCGATAATGGAGGCCCACATCGCACGGAAGAATTCCACATCGTGACGACCGGACTGGAACAGACGCGGCGTCTGGCCAACGGCCTCCTCAGTCGTGTAGCCGGTAATCGCGGTGAAAGCCCGATTGACACGCAGGATCACGCTGTTGGCGTCGGTGACAATCATGCCTTCCTGCGATTCAAACGCGGCGGCGGCAATACGCAGATCGGCCTCGGCGTGCTTGCGGGCGGTGATATCGGTCGCAAAGGCGAGGATGCAGGACTTTCCGTCCAGTTCGGTCATCTCACCCGAAAGGCTGACATGCCGGAGTTCGCCATTTTTGTGCCGCCAGATCGTCTCATGATCGAGCACCCGGCCGGTATCGCGCAGCGCCTCCACCCATGACTGGCGCGTGGCCGGATCCGGCCAGAATCCTGCTGCCACGGAAGTCCTGCCAATCAAGTCGGCCTTCGTCCAGCCAAAATCCCGTGCGTAGTTTTCATTGACGTCAATGAAGCAACCATCTGCCGTTGTGGCGATTGACGCCGCGATGGGGCAAGACTCGAAGGCCGCAAAAAACTTCCGTTCGGACTGCCGTAGTGCAATGTCGGCCAGCTTGCGCTCGGTGATGTCGGTATAGACCCAGATCGAAGGGCCTTCGAGAACGGCTTCCGGAACAAGCGGTCGGCCAATCTGGATAATCCAGATGTGCTGATCGTCCTGGCGACACATTTCAGTTTCGAAATTAGCGCAACCATTTGCTGCCAGCTGCGAGTAGCCCTGCTTGCCGGCCTCATCAAACTGTTCCTTCGAACAGTAAAAGAGCTCAGTGCTCCTGCCTTCCAGTTCCGCCGGGCTGACGAAACCGAACATCTCAGCGATGCGCTGGTTGCACTTGAGGATCTTGCGCTTTTGCAACAAAAGGATGCCGACGTGAACATTGTCGAAGATGAGGCGCTGCTCATCCAGCAATTCGCCAATGCGATCTACGTTGAATGTCGGCGGCGGCATGATGCTCAGCTATGCCGTCCCGCCAGCACCGACTTTTTCAAGCTCAGCCATCGCCGGGCACCAGCAGCAAATTGGGCCCGGCACGGGCATAGCCGGCCTCATCCACCAGAATGTCGAGCGCCAGTGTCGCCAGATCGTCGGCCACGGGGTCGACACCCCCCTTTTCCGTATAGACGATCTTCAGGTAGCTCTTGCAAGCGTCGCAGGTCTCGGCGCGCATGGCTTCCGGGTTCTTTGCACCCTCGCCTTCGAGCTGGCGATAGCTGATGCCTTCAGTGGCATCACAGGCGGCACACTTGACGCGCACCAGATTCCATTCGGTATTACACAGGGCGCAATGCAGATAGCGCATGTTGGCCACTGAGTTGTCACCTGTGCCTCCGGTCTTGACGACACTCGCCACCGGCAGGAAGCCGCAGCAGGGGCAGACACCGGGGACATCCAGCGCCACAATGCCAGAGGGGCCAGCACCGACCTTTTGTGCCAGCCCGGTCCACAGCACTTGCAGCGCGGCGCCGACGTAAGGAAGGAGCACCGCATCATCTCCATACAGTTCGGTATGCAGCACGCGCTCGGCGAATTCTTCGAGTTTGTCAGCCGCTAGCGTACCAATGCGTGCGAGGTCTGCGTGCGCACCTGCGGGTGCTGCCGGCGTGACGGCGACAGCAATTTGGCGCAGCACGTTGTGCCAGGCCGGGTCGCGCGGCCAGTGCTGCGCAGGTAGCGGTGGCATGCGATGTTCGCGCGCCTGCAGCAGGGCATCTGCTGTTGGGAGTGGCAACGCGGGCAAGGTTTGCAGCGCGTCGTGTTGTGCGCGGCTGATTACGGCGAGGAAGCGCAACCAGTCGCCGA
>CAJBAP010000291.1 GCA_903950295.1 uncultured Rhodocyclaceae bacterium | reverse complement strand
TGTTCTTCTTTGCCTGGATTGGCTCGGTCGCCAGTGCCGTGTTCAAGAAAGCCGGCCTGACTTCGGTCGATCCGGACAATATGGAAACGTTCGAAATCACCGCCGTCGGCTACCAGGCCTACTGGCCAGAAACCCTTCACGGCTGGGGCTGGACACTGATCATCGGCGGAGCATTACTGCTGGCTTGGTACGCTTTTGTACGCTATAACGAATCGACGGAAAAGTTCACTGTTCTCTAAAGGAGGTCAAGATGAAACGTAAATCACTGTTTGTTGCTCTTTCCATCGCGGCGCTGGCTTTCGCACCGCTCTCGTACTCTCCCGCAGCATTGGCTCAAGCCGCTGCAACTCAAGCCAAGGAGGGCTGGTACAAGCACCTCGTCGAATTCGATGCCGTGAAACCGCACGCCGAGATGCCCAAGGACGACAAGGCCGCTCTGCTCGTCGATTCGCGCCCGGCCGCGCGCCGCTACGACACTGGCCACATCCCGCTGGCCATCAACATCCCCGACTCGCAGTTCGACAAGCTTGCCCCGACCATGCTGCCGGCCGACAAAGCCGCACCGATCATTTTCTACTGCCAGGGTCTCGAATGCGACCTCTCGCACAAATCGGCTTTCAAGGCCGAGGCACTCGGCTACACCAATGTCAAGGTATACCCTGCTGGCATCCCGGAGTGGGAAGCCAAAGGCGAACTGGTCGCCGTCAGCCTCGCCCACATCAAGAAGCTGATGGACGAGAAGGCCGACTTCGTCTTGGTCGACTCACGGCCCGAGCGCCCCTTCGGACAGGGCAGCATCCCTGGCGCCATCAATATCTCTGACAGCAAGTTCGACAAAGAGACTGCCAAGTTGCCGGCCAACAAGGAAACCACGCTGATCTTCTTCTGCGGCGGTCTCAAGTGCGACCTTTCGGCGAAATCTGCCGTCAAGGCCAAGGCGCTGGGTTACAAGAAAGTCTTCGTCTACCCGCCTGGCTATCCCGCCTGGCAAGCCGCCATGGGCGTTGGCACCGTCGCTGCCGCACCGGCTGCGGCCATGGGGCAAGCCATGCAGACGATGGCTGGCGCCATGACCACGGCCATGGCCACTGCGGCCGTCGCCATCGAGGGCGGCAAGGAGAAGGGCAGCATCAGCGTACCCTCCTTCGAGCGCATCATGAAAGAGAACCCCTCGCAGATCGTCGTCATCGACGTGCGTGACGAAAAGGATGTGAAGAAAGGTACTTTCCCGGGTGCCATCAACATTCCGATCAACGAGCTCGAGAAGAAGATCGCCAGCCTGCCCAAGGACAAGCCAATCGTCTTTACCTGCGCCACCGGCGCGCGTTCGGGCGAGGCTTTCGATACCGTCAAGCTGCTCGCCGGCGACCTCAAGGCTTACTTCCTCGATGCCGATGTGAGTTGCAACGACAAGAACATGTGCAGCGTCAAGCCGCACTGATCGTTTGATGCCGATCCCGCCACGCCGATAAAAAAGTCGGCGCTGGCGGGACGGCAAGCGTGACCTTATCATCCGTGTTTTGAATTTTGCAGAAAGGTCTGCCGTGAAATATCGTTCGTCCGTTATTGCCTTGGCTACGCCCCTGCTGCTCGCCTTGGCCGCCGCCCCTGCCTTTGCTGAAGGCCCCATGCACACCGACGACGCCGGCACCCTCGACAAGGGCGGCATGAAGGTGGAAGGCGTATTGAGCCGAGATGACAGGGAGCGGGGCGGAGAATTGCTGTTCGGCTACGGTCCCATCGAAAATGTGGAGCTGGGTATCGCCGTCGCGCGCGCCAAGGATCACAGCGCCGATCCCGATACCAAGCTGCGCGGCGTCGGCTTTGGCATCAAGTGGGTTCCCTACCAAAACGACACCGGTTGGTCACTCGGCGCCAGTTTCAACTATGGTCGCACCGATGTGGACGATTACGAAACGCCCGACAAATTCACGGAAAAAGAATACGCCCTCACCGGGCTTGCCTCCTATCGTCTCGAAAACGGCCAAGTACTGCACATGAACTTGGGCGCCACGCGCCTCAAGGCGCATGGCGAGAGCAACACCGTCGGCACTTGGGCCATCGGCTATGAATTCCCGCTCATCGAAAATCTGCAACTTACCGTCGAGACCTTCGGCGAGGAGCATGCCGGTCCGGACAAGGCAGTCGGCCTGCGTTACGAAATTGTCGAGGGTTTAAAAATATCCGGCGCCGTCGGGCGCGGCAACGACCGCAGCTTCGGCCAGGTAGGCCTTGCCTGGGAATTCTGAAGCACTTAAGTGAGAAAGCCCGCTCAGGGGACTTTCTCACTTTCGCATCTTCAAGACTCAGTTCAACTTGACGGCTTGAATGTCCGCCTTGGCACCAATGCCAAGGGTTTTTACGTACGTCACATGATGGCCACGACCGGTCATGTTGTCGTCATGAACAGCAAAACCGACGTTATAAACACCACCGACCTTGAGCGCCTTATCGTCGTCGTGCGGCAAACTGAGGGGCCGCATCAGTATCACGGTCTGTACACCGCTCTTCCAGCTACTGTAGGCCTTGTTGTCCGCTACCGAACCAGCAGCCTCAGCCCCTGTCAGCACGTACTGCGGCAGGATGTCGCCTTCCTTCCAGCCGGCATTCGGGTCGAAGGGCACGGCATTGACGCCCTTGACGAGGATCATCTCCTTCTTGCCGTAGTCGCCCGCCGCAAAGGACTTGCCGCCGAACTTCGCCGGATCGAACATGAATTTAGGCTGCTTGGTCTTGCTGTCCATGTTCGAGGCATAGTAGTTGGTACCCTTGTCCGTGTTGCGGTACTCAAGCACAAAACCGTCATCAGAGCCATTCACGTTGGCACTGCGATGGGCACGCCACTGCATTAGATCAAGGAACTGTCCGTCGGCCTTGAGCTTGGCGACTTCCTCAACCGTCTTGCCGGTCCGCCAATCCATCGGGTCGGTACGACTGGCCGGAACGTACTTGCGTACGTCGGACTTCTTGATCGCCTTCATCAGGGCATTGGCCTCGACCTCGGCCTTGCTGAGTTCCTTCGGCATCTCGCGTTCGCCATCATGACAGGTCAGCCAGCAGCCCTGGTTTGCAAAACCGGGTACCTTGCCGTCATCGAGCATGACCGACAGGCGGTTTTCGTAGACCAGTGGTGTCTTGCCAGCCAGGACGTTCTTGTCGAGGCGCATGCCACCGAAAGACTTCCATTCTTTGCCGTCGAAGCGATAACCCGGGTAGTCATTGCCCGGATGGTTTTTATTGTTGGTCTGCCACTGGAAACGCAGGTAGGCATGCTTGTCGTCGTAAGCGGCCTGCACTGTCATGTCGATATGGCCATTCTTGCCCTTGAGCTCTGCGCCGTGCGGCTCGAGCGGATGCTTGGCGCCAAGAATCTTGGCGCCCTGAGTTGCCTCCTCGGTCGGATCGTCGTGGCAGGAGGTGCAGGAATCACCACGCGTGACTTCCTTGCTGGCCCCCTTGTGGGCATCGCTGCGCAACCACTGGTAAGAAGACTGGCCGGGGTAGAACGCGGTCACCTTCGTCACAGGAACCTTGTTCCAGTCGATGGCTTGCGGGCCCGTCGCCACCGAAGCGCAACCGGCGGCAACCGCGGAAATGCCGAGCATCAATACATATTTTTTCATTTAAATCCCCCGATGTTGTTGGACAGCAGGTTCATTGTGTCACAGAAAGTCGGCGCTAACGGGACGGCTTCACAGACGATTTCACCGATGCCCCGACCGGCGTGCGCCGTCGAGAATATCCATCTCGGAACGATAAATCGCAGTTTCGACCTCCAGAAAGCCAAGTGCGGTGTGAAACAGGTTGTCGTGCGTAAAAGGCGCCCCGCTTTTCTTCCGCAGCGCCGGCACATCGATCTCGTCGAAACTGTGGCCGATCCACATGATGGCAGGCACGTGCAATTGCGCTTTGGGCGCGATGGCCTTGGGCAAACCGTGCAGATACACACCACCCTCGCCCAGCGACTCGCCATGATCGCTGACATAGAACATCGCTGTCTCGAATGGACCACTGTTCCGCTTCAGCAACTCGATCACCTGCGCCAGGAAGTGGTCGGTGTAGAGGATCGCGTTGTCGTAGGCGTTGTCGATTTCCTCGCGACTGCACTGGCTGAGGTCGTTGCTCTGGCAGGCCGGCTTGAATTTCTCGAAGGTCGGCGGATAACGCTTGAAGTAGGCCGGTCCATGGTTGCCCATCTGGTGGATGACGACGAAGATGTCGCCCTTGGGATGGGCGTCGATATAGGCTTGCAGCGGCGGCAGCATGCCCTCGTCACGGCACTCCAAATCGCAGACCGGATTGGTCTCCGGCGATTTGTAGCTCTGGTAGGGCACGCGCAGGGCGACACCTTTCGAGTCAGAATTGTTGTCCATCCAGAACACGTTGGCGCCGGCGCGCTGCAGGACATCGAGCAGGTTCTCCTGGTTTTTCGTTTTGCCCGCACTGCCTTCGAGCGCAAACATGCAGGGCACCGAAACCGCTGTCGAGGTGCCGCAGGCATGGAAATCGGTAAAGCTGATCACCTCGGCCTGGCGTAACAGCGGGTTGGTGTCGCGCGCATAGCCATTTAGCGCAAAGCGGTCGGCGCGCGCCGTTTCGCCGACGACCAGGATGACCAGTTCGCGGTGGGGGTCTGCTACGGGGGTGCGGGCATCGGCGCCGATAACTGCCACGGTCTTGTCTGCCTGCCCGGCGAAAACCCCATTGACAAGCTTGACGACGGAATAAACGTAATAGGTCGGATTGGCATAGGAACGCAGGGACTTGTGCTCGCGCACGAACGAGGCATAGAAGCCGCCGAAGGCCAGCACCGTGGCAACCATCACCAACAGGATGCTGCCGAGCAGTTTGGCGCGCGCCAGCGCTTCGACCCTGATGCCGCGCCACTGCAACTTCACTTTGGCAATGCCGATGGCCGGCACGACGCCCAGCACCACGAGATAGGCCAACAGTTTCAGGTTCAGCAGATCACGCGCCTCGGCGACGTTGGTCTGTACAGCGTTTTGCAGCATTTCGTCATTGATGACGACGCCAAAACTGTCCATGAAGTAGGCGGCGGCGGCCGACAGCAGCAGGGTAACGATCAGCACGGGTTTGGTGGTGCGCCCGAAGCACAGCAGCGCCAGCAGCAAAACCGTCGCCGCGCCGAGCGTAACCGCCAGCGAGAGCAGCGCAGCCGCAGTGCCGGCATTGAGCGGATAGGTTTTCAGCACGTTGGCAAAAAAGGTCAGATTGCCGCTGGCGACCAGAAATAGCGTCACCAGCAGGATCAGGATATTGCTCGTCAGACCGGATGCGGGGATATGGAAGCGGCTCATCGGCAGGATTATCAGGCCACCTTGAAAAAGAGTTGTACGCCAAGACCGGGAGAATCGCAGTCGGCGATGCCGTCGGCAAGCTCGAGCCGGGCACCGTGCAGCTCGGCAATGCGTGCCACGATGGACAGGCCCAGGCCGCTGCCCTCGGTCTCTTGTCCGGCCAGCCGATGGAAGCGCTGGAGCACCTGGGTGCGCTGTTCTACGGGAATGCCCGGCCCGCTGTCGCTCACTGTGAGCATCACCGCATCGGAAAATGCCGTCACGCTAACGCCGACTTTTCCGCCCGGTGGCGTATAGCGCAGGGCGTTGTCGAGCAGATTGCGCAGCAGGATGCGCAACATGCCCTCGTTGGCGGACACCGTCATTGGCGCTGCTGCATCGAGCTCAAGCGCAATATTCTTCTCCAGTGCTACCGTGCCGTGATCAGCACACACCTCGGCAGCCAATTGATCAAGACGCACCGCGCTGAGCACCAGGCCGGTGGCCGGGTCGAGTCGCGCCAGCGTCAGCAGTTGCTCGACCAGGTGGCTGGCGCGGCGCGCACTGGTGGCCAGCTGCGTGATGGCATGCTCGCGCTCTGCGCCATCGCGGGCGCGCAGCGCCACCTGCGCCTGCATGGCAATGGCTGCCAGCGGGGTACGCAACTCATGGGCGGCATCGGCGGTGAAATGGCGTTCGTTGTCGAGTGTGCGCTCGACGCGGGCAAACAGGCCGTTGAGCGCATCCAGCAAGGGCCGGATTTCACTCGGCGCCTCCAGTGGTGTCAGCGCTTCGAGGCGCTCCGGCGCGCGACTGACCACCTCGGCAGTCACGACGTCAAGGGGTGCCAAGCCGCGCCGGGTAGCGAACCAGACCCAAATTCCCAGCAGGGGCAAACCCAAGAGGGCCGGTACCAGCAGGCGCGTGGCAATATTGCCGGCCAGCTCCTCGCGTATCTCATGCTTTTCCCCGACCTGGACACGCAACAGCTGTTCCTTGTCCCACTGGCTGTAAAACCGCCAGCGTCCATCCCCCGCCGAAACTGAAAACCCGTCCGTTGCCGTGAGCGGTGTGGTTTGTGCACTCTGCGAGCGCAGCAGCAGGCGGCCCTCGTTATCCCAGAGCTGAAAAACAAAATTCTTCTGATACTTGTGGCCATCCGCTTCCAGCCGCGCCACGTCCTCATCGTCGGTTTCGTTCTCCATTTCGCTGGCCAGCGCCAATAACGTTTGCGCCATCTGTACCATTTGCGCATCGAAGAGTTCGTCGATTTCATGGTGCGCATCGAGATAGGACAGGGTCAGCGTCGCCAGCCAACCCGCCGTTACCCCCCCCAGCAGCAGAATCAACAGCCGCTTGCGCAGCGAGAACCAGCGCGTTCCTGTCGTCATGACTTTCGCATCGTGTAGCCGACGCCACGTAGCGTCTTGATGCATTCGGCACCGAGTTTCTTGCGCAGGTGGTGGATATGCACCTCGAGTGCATTGCTGTCCGGTTCGTCGCGCCAGCCATAGAGGGATGACTCCAGCTGGGCGCGCGTCAGCACGCGGCCAGCATTTTGCATGAGCACCTGCAACAACGAGAACTCGCGCGTGGAAAGCTCGACGGGCACACCGGCCAGGCGCACCTGGTGTGCCGCAGGGTCCAGCACTAGTTCGCCCAGCTTCAACTCTGGATTGGCGCGTCCCGCAGAGCGGCGTGACAGCGCACGCACACGCGCTGCGAGTTCGTCGAGATCAACGGGTTTGACGAGATAATCATCAGCGCCGCTATCCAGGCCGGCAATCTTGTCACCGGTAGCATCACGCGCGGTGAGGATCAACACCGGCAGCGTCTGCCCCCGCCCGCGCAGTCGTACCAGCACCTCCATGCCGGACAGGCGCGGCAAACCGAGATCGAGCACCAGCACGTCGTAGGTTTCGTTCTGCAGCGCCAGATCGGCAGCAATGCCATCCTTCACCCAGTCAACCGCATAACCCTCCTGACGCAAGCCCACCGTGAGCCCGTCACCGAGTTGCGGATCGTC
>CAJBAP010000290.1 GCA_903950295.1 uncultured Rhodocyclaceae bacterium | reverse complement strand
TGCCAGGTTGGTTGCAATCCCGTCACGCAGGGCTGAGGGGAACGAAGATACTGAAGCGAATAATTCTCTTGGCTGGAGTGGCTGGTCTGATCGCTTGAGGAGTTGAACACCGAACCAGACCAGATAGGCTGCGCCCATCAGCTTGATTGACCAGAACAGCCACGGCAAAGTAGTCACCAGCAGACTCAGCCCAAATAAGGCCATGGCTGCCCAAAGCGCATTGATCATTGCTATGCCGAGCACCATGGCAACTGCTTCATACCGAGAGGATGAAATCGCGCGGTGAGTCACAGCCACGAAGTTCGGGCCGGGACTCATCACACCCGCCAGACAAACAGCAGCGGCGGACAAGACTGCAGTGATATCAAGCATGGGAACCTCAAATCAGTAATGAAGGGCATGTTGCGCCGTCGCTATTGATACGTCCAATACTGATTAAGAAATGCTACGATAGCCTGAACATATCAGGCTGCCATGATCAACTTTCGCCTCATCCGCCATTTGTGGTTGTTTCTCGCCGTTGCTGAGGAGCAGCATTTTGGCCGTGCCGCCAAACGGCTTGGCATGTCCCAGCCGCCGCTGACAGATCAAATTCAAATCCTTGAGCAGGCACTCAAAGTCAAGCTGTTTGAACGATCACGGCGCGGAACCAAGCTGACGTCCGCAGGTGCCGCCATTCTCCCGGCTGTCAAAAAGTTTGCCGAGCAGTTGGAACGCTTGGAACTGGCCGTCCGCGAAGCTGCAACAGGCCAACGCCGAATGCTGACGGTGGGTGCGATTACCTCTGCAATGCTGGAGGTGCTTCCACCACTGATCGAGAAAATGAAAGCAACGCATCCTGACGTAACGATCTCGATGCGGGAGATTGATAGCGTGGAAGCCGTTCCCCTTCTTCAGTCAGGAGACATTGATTTGGCCTTTGCACGGCTGGAAGGCGAACTCGGTTCCGGCATCAAGACGCTACCGTTGCAGGAGGATCGTCTTGCTGTCGCGCTGCACAAAGCGCATCCGCTCGCTGCAAGATCGCGGATTCGACTGGCATCACTCGCAGAAGAAGATTTTGTGATGTTCTATCGTCGGGTCAGCCCCAACTTCTTCGATAGTTTGGTGACCGCTTGCCGCAATTCCGGTTTTTCGCCAAGGATCGTCCATGAAGTGGGTTCGGTAGCCTCGCAGATTGCTTTTGTCGGCTGTGGTCAGGGTGTGGCCCTCATTCCCGCCACGATGCAGAAGATGGCACCAGAGACGGTAGCCGTGCGCCCCCTGACCGAAAAATTTTGCGTTGTCACTACTGCAGTAGCGTGGAATACCGCCAGAGAGAATCCATCCGTCGAGGCAGCGGTAGCGGCATTACTTGATTCTTGAGAGCAAGTGACCGCTGTTTGGCCTCGATGCGGATGACCGTTCTGGCCGACTTCTGCCGTCCCGCCACCACCGACTTTTCAGCTTGCCCAGAGTTCTTCTTGGGTAAGCTCCGGCGCCAGCTTCAATAATGCCGCCTGTCCCTGGGTCGCCCGGGTGCGCCATCCTTTCCCTCGCCCGAGGGCATCGCGCCAAGCTTCGTTGAAGATAGCCGCTTGGCCACTTTCCAGAAAGTAACCCGCCAAGCTGGCGGCCTGCAGGAGATCCTTGTTTGCCTTGGTGCGTTCGGTAACCGGGCGTTCGCCGTAGACGATCAGCTTATGGACGGCATAGCGCTCGGGGGCCGGCAGGTTTACAACGCAGGCTCCCAGATTTGAAAAGATGCAACCCTGAATGGAGCGCTCCAGGGAAAACTCCATGAACTTGAGCGGCTCCAGAGCCAGGTTGAGGCCAGGCATGGCGACCGGCGTACCGGCGCGTGTCATGCTGGTCAGAAAGTCCAGGCGCAATTCCTGATCCTGCGGATTGCGATATTGCGCACCAACTTTGCCGTTGAGCTGGGTAATCGGCAGCAGACCCATCTCCAGAGACTCCAGCGCACCATGCACATCAATCTTGATATTGGCCGGCAGCGCCACCGATACATTCTTGCCGGCGTGGGCAAAGTCGACATCCAAAGTCGTCGCGCCGTCATGCCAGCGCACGCCCAGCATGTTGCCCATGGCGAGGAAGGCATGCGTACCGACCAGGATGCCGCCGGCACGGAAGAAGCCATACTCGGCGAGCCGGCGGACGATACGGAAATGCTTCGGCGCCACGGGAGTACAGCCAGCGGCAATAGCCATCCTGGCCGGGGGCAGCAGCGGTTTGTCCCGTTTCTCGGCAGCAAACCTCGCCACTAGCTCACGCACCCGCTCGCTGTCTGGCCCGACATAAATCATCCGCGCCTTCTGGCCGATATCACGATAGCCGAAATACCAGTATTCGCGCCCCTTCAGCTTGCGCTTATGGAACGCGCCAACCAGGCCAGCCAAGGCGTTATCCAGTTCAAACGCCTGAGTCTGGCTGAACAGTTCAGCATAGGCAGTTTGTGCGGCAAGTGACAGTTCGGCATGTTTCATGGCGGTTACTATACATTATTTCAGTTTGTATAGTAACTATCCTCATCCCCTTACATGCGCCGTACCGCCAGCGCCGACCTTTTCAGCCGTGATATGATAGGTCATGCCTGAAACGAAAATCGTCGACGCCAGTCATCGCCTTTCCCGAAAGCACGGAAACGGGGTTTTGCGCCGCGAGATATGGGTTGACCGGCACGGCAAAGTGGTGCGTTACAACCTTGCCTACATCAATCACGAGATCTTTCAGGCCGACAACGGACGCGTATTGGGCTACGACAACGCACACGGCTATCATCATCGGCACTTCAAAGGCAAGGTCGAGTCCTTTGAATTCGTCAGCTTCGAAGATGTCGAAACACGATTTGAGGCCGATTGGCTGGCTTTCAGGAGAAAAGGTAAATCATGAAAACGGTAATCAAGACCGAAAGCACAGCGGAATTTTTAACTCGCGGCAAAACGATTGCCCGGTCGGTCGACCGGGGTGAGCCGATTCCACATGAGCGTGTAATTGCGTTCGAAGATCCGGAAGACATGGCCCGATTGATCACCGCCGCCAAGCTGGCTCTTTTCCGTGAAGTCCGCAACTGCCCGGGCTCAATCACCGAACTTTCGGCACGTCTACATCGCGACCGTAGCGCCGTGAAGCGCGACATCGACGAACTTGAGCGGGCGGGTCTGATTGAGATCGAAACCAAGCCACACCCCGGGCACGGCCGCAAGAAAGAAGTGCGTGTGGTAGCCGAACAGGTACTGCTGGCGATTTGAGGCCGTCCCGCCAGCGCCGACTTTTTCTTTTCATCCATTTCAGGAATCCAACATGTTTACAGGCATCGTCGCCACCACCGGCAAGATCACCCACCTGCAACCCCTCGAACAGGGCCTGCGCCTCACCGTCGAGGCACCTGGCCTCAAGCTTGCCGATGTCGCGCTGGGTGATTCCATCGCCCATGGCGGTGTCTGCCTGACGGTAATCGCCAAGAAAAAGAACAGCTATCAGGTCGATGTATCGAAAGAGACGCTCGACTGCACGGTCGGCCTCAACGCGCTGGGCGGCGAAGTCAATCTCGAAAAGGCGATGCGCCTCTCCGACTTCATCGGTGGTCACCTGGTATCGGGCCATGTCGATGGCGTTGGCAAGGTGGTGAAGTTCGAACCGATTGGCGAATCGCATCAACTGGTGATCGAGGCACCCAGAAAACTGGCGAAATACATCGCGCGCAAGGGTTCGGTTACCGTCGATGGCGTTTCGCTCACCACCAACAAGGTCAAGGGCCGCACGTTCTCGATCAACCTGATCCCGCACACGGTCGAGGTGACGACGCTCAAGCACCTGACGGCCGGCGCACCGGTCAATCTTGAAATCGACCTGATCGCCCGCTACGTCGAGCGGATGCTGACAGGCAAGTAATTCCAGTAGTACGTGATTGAAACCTTACAGCCCAAACGCTACAATGTTCCTACATGTAAGGAGAACAATATGCAGGCCGTCAATATCCGCCAACTCAAGACCAACCCGTCGACTGCGTTACGCAGTGCGAAAGAGGATGATATGGTCGTCGTGATGAACCGCGATCATCCTGAGGCATTATTGATTGACCTGGAGAAACTTGCGCTTCCCGATCTGGGCGCCGTGCGGGTCGCGCTTGCGGTATCGTTGTTCCGCAGCGGGGCGGTCTCTGCCGGGTTTGCCGCACGGATGACCGACAAGACCCTGCCCGAAATGCTGACCCTGTTCTCCAGTCTCGGTATTCCATTGACCAGCGGCAACGAAGCGGACGCCCGTGACGATCTCAATGTTGGTAAGCAATGGTTGGCACAAAAGGGGTGATGTTTGGGGGTGATATTTGCGTAGTGTCGTCATTGCCGATGCGGGACCGCTGATTGCGTTGTCCCGTATTGACGCCCTCGATCTGCTACGCGGATTGTTTGGGCAAGTCCTGGTCACCGCCGCAGTCCGCGACGAAGCGTTGCCGTCATCAGACTATCCGGGCAAGGCGCTGATCACCCAGGCGTTCGACGCCGGGTGGCTGGTTTGTCCGTCATTGCCTGAAAGTGCATGGCAACCCATGAATCCGGGTCTCGATGCAGGCGAACGCAGTGCAATTGCCGCTGCGATGCAGATGCCCGGATGTTTGCTCATCATCGACGACCGCGCTGGGCGGGCAGAAGCGAGATCGCAGCGTCTCTCCATTATCGGTACGGCAGCGGTGATTGGTCTCGCCAAGGGTCAGGGATTGATTCCTGCCGCGCGGCCTGTATTGGAGAGGCTCCAACCTGCCGGATACTTCATCCATCCGAGCATCATCGAGGCAGTGTGGAAGGACGTGGGGGAGTAGCCGTGACTAGTTACTGCTCTGCCCCATTCGTCTGCTGCTGATGGAGGTGGAAGTATTGCCTGGCCATGGCACCGTGAATGGCGGCGAGATCGCTTTGCACCTGGTCGAGGTATTCATGCAGCACCGTGGGCGGCAAATCGTTGAGCTGCATGCCCTCCAGGCGACGCCAGGCCTGACGCACCTGTTTCATCGCCGGTTTGTGGTCGGGCAATACGGACAGGCAGCCCTCGATTTCTGCAAGGCAATGCATCACGGTGCGCGGGAAGTGCGGGTTCTTCAACAGGTAATTCACGACATCGTTGGCGCGCACATGCACGCTGACGTGGCTGCGGTACATCTGGTAGGCGGAGAGGGCGTTGAGCGTGCTCATCCACATGCGCTCGGTGGCCACTGAGGCCAGCGCCGGATCACGGGGCAGGCGCACGGCGGAATTGACGTCGACGATGCGGGTGGTCATGTCGGCCCGCTCGAGGTTGCGGCCGAGCTTGATGAACTGGTAGGCAACATCGCGACTCATCGAGCCGGTGAGCAGGCCGATGATCGATTCACGCCGGCCGATGACACCCTGCAGCACCTCGTTGCGCGGGCCACGACCGATCTTCGCCCGTGCGGCGTTGTCGCGGATGTAAAGGTAGAGGCTGTTGATGCGTTCCCACAACTCCATCGGCAACACTTCGCGCACCGTGCGCGCATTCTCGCGGGCATTGTGGATGCCGGAGAGTATCGAGCTGGGATTGCTCTCGTCTTCGATGAGAAAGCTGACGATACTGTCTTCGTCGGCCTGTGCCAGTTGGGGGTGGTGTTCGGCGAAGATCTGGTCGAGCCCGGCCACCTTGAGCAGCACGTCCCAGCCGAAGGCGGCATCGCGCGGCAGATCGAGCAGCACCTGCGTCGTGCTGTTGATGAAGCGCGCGGTGTTTTCGGCCCGCTCGAGATAGCGGCCCATCCAGTAAAGATTTTCGGCAACACGGGAGAGCATCAGGCACCCCCCTCTTCGTGCGTGTTGATGATCCAGGTGTCCTTGCTGCCGCCCCCCTGGGATGAATTGACGATCAGCGAACCTTCGCGCAGCGCCACGCGCGTGAGTCCGCCAGTCGTGGCATAGAGCTTGTCTGACTGCAGCACGAAGGGGCGCAGGTCGAGGTGGCGCGGCGCCATTTTGTCGCCGATCAAGGTCGGCGCAGTGGAGATCGACAGCGTCGGCTGCGCCATGTAGTTGCGCGGATTGGCGCGGATCAAATCGGCGAACTGGCGGCGCTCTTCCGCGCTGGCACGCGGCCCGATCAGCATGCCGTAGCCGCCCGACTCGTTGGCCGGCTTCACCACCAGCTTGTCGAGATTGGCGAGCACATACTCGCGCTGATCCTCGTACATGCACATCCAGCTCGGCACATTGGGCAGGATCGGCTCCTGGTCGAGGTAGTACTTGATGATCTGCGGCACGAAGGTATACACCACCTTGTCGTCGGCCACGCCCGCACCCGGCGCATTGGCGATGCCGACCTTGCCGGCACGCCAGGCGCGCATCAGGCCGGGTACACCGAGCGCAGAGTCGGGCCGGAAAGCCTCGGGATCGAGAAAGTCGTCGTCGATGCGACGGTAGATGACATCGACGCGACGCAGCCCGGAAATCGTCTTCATGTAGACGCAGTCGTCGGCCTGCACGACAAGATCGCTGCCCTCGACGAGGATCGCGCCCATCTTCTGAGCGAGGTAGCTGTGCTCGAAATAGGCAGAGTTGTAGATGCCCGGTGTCAGCACGACGATCACGGGACGATCACCGGCTTGATTATGGCGGGGCGAGAGCGCCGCCAGCGTGTCGTAAAGCTGCGTCGGGTAGTCGTCGATCGGCAGGATGTCGCTCGACTTGAACAGTTCGGGGAACAGCCGCTTCATCAGCTGGCGGTTTTCCAGCATGTAGGAGACGCCGGAAGGCACACGCAGGTTGTCCTCGAGCACATAAATGGTGCCATCCTTGTCGCGCACCAGATCGGTGCCGCAAACATGCGCCCACACCCCAAAACGGGGCGTCATCCCCTTGCATTGCGCACGGAAATTCTTCGAGCCTTCCAGAACCTCGATGGGAAAAATACCGTCCCGGACGATTTTCTGCTCGTTGTAGAGATCGTTGATGAAGAGATTGAGCGCAGTCAGGCGCTGCTTGAGGCCGGCGTCGATCCGATCCCACTCCCGGCGCGACATGGTGCGCGGGATGATGTCGAAGGGCCAGACGCGGTCGATGTTGCCAGCATCGCTATACACCGTGAATGTGATGCCCATCGCCATGATGGCAGCGTCGACGCTCTCGCGTCGTGCCACCAGCTCGGCGGTGCCCAGGCGGTCAAGATAGCTGAACAGCGCGCGGGAAGCCGGACGCGGTTGCCGCTGTGCGTCGAGCAACTCATCGTAGGCATCGTTGGCGTGGGGCTGGGGGTAATTCAGCATTTCTAGTGGCATGGCTGTTCCGGTGTCTTTTCTTTACGCTGGCCTGTGCAACGCAACAAACGCGCCAGCCCGTAAATTGGCGCAAGGGCATACAATCTACGCCATTCCTTTCAGCCACCTGCATCATGACCTACTGCCTCGCCATCAATGTCAATGAAGGCCTTGTCCTGTGTACCGATTCGCGCACCAACGCGGGTACCGACAACGTCAGCGTCTATTCGAAAATGCACAACTTCGTCTGGCCCGGCGAACGCTTCTTCTCAATGCTCTCGGCCGGCAACCTGGCCACCACGCAGGCGGTCGTCAAAAAGATCAACAGCGATATCGCCGCCGCACTGACCCCCAACCTGCTGTCGGTCAATAACATGCAGGAGGCAGCCGACTATCTCGGCATGATCAGCACCCAAGTGCAAAAGCTGCATTCCACGCGCGACACCGGCACCACCAACTTCGAGGCCACCTTCATCTTCGCCGGGCAGATCGCCGGCCAGGCCCCGGAAGTGTTCATGGTCTACCCGCAGGGCAACTACATCCACGAATCGAACGAACATCCCTTCCTGCAGATCGGCGAGATCAAGTACGGCAAGCCGATCCTCGACCGCGTCATCAAGCGCGACGTATTTCTCGAGCGGGCGGCGCGTTGCGCGCTGGTGTCGATGAATTCGACCATCCGCAGCAACGTCACCGTCGGCCCCCCCGTCGAACTGCTGATTTACGAACGCGACAGCCTCACCGCCGGCCGGCGCATTTATTTCAACGAAGATGATCCCTTCGCCCGTCAACTCTCGGAGAAATGGAATGAAGGCCTGTTGATGGCTCTGCAGAACCTGCCGCGTTTCGACTGGGAAGATGCCGGCAAGGATGTCGGCGGTACTCACCGGGTCGTCAATTTCCCTTCGGGCTGAGCCTGGCAACTTCCGCCGCGCCATGGTCATGCGCGGTCATGCGGCACGTTCGTTGCATGGGCTTGGTGTTATCCCCTTTCGTGGTCACCCTCCATGTCCATCCGAGTCGCACTCCGGCACACCACCCGCTACACCTTTGATCGTGCCGTCAGTCTCTGGCCGCACGAGGTGCGCTTGCGCCCGGCGGCACACAGCCGCACCCCCATTCACAGCTATTCTCTGAACATCGAGCCGGCCGGCCATTTTCTGAATTGGCAGCAGGATCCGTTCGGCAACTGGGTGGCGCGCCTGGTTTTCCCGGAAAAAGCGGCAGCGCTGGAAATCACCGTCGACCTGCTGGCCGACATGACGATCATCAACCCCTTCGACTTCTTCATCGACGAAGCTTCCGAGAAGTTTCCCTTCGAATACCCGGAAGGTCTGAAGCGCGAGCTCGGGCCCTATCTCGAAGCCGACCCCGTCACGCCGCTGCTGGCCGACTGGCTGGCGCGTACCCGCACGGAATTCCTCGGTGCGGAAATGCGCACCATCGACATGCTGGTCGGCATCAACCAGCGCGTCCAAGGCGATGTCGGCTACATCGTGCGCCTTGAGCCCGGCGTGCAGACACCCGAAGAAACGCTGACGCTCAAGCGCGGCTCCTGCCGCGATTCGGCCTGGCTGCTGGTGCAGGCGCTGCGTCACCTCGGCCTGGCGGCGCGCTTCGCCTCGGGCTACCTGATCCAGCTGAAGGCCGACCTCAAGGCACTCGACGGCCCCTCCGGCACCGACCACGACTTCACCGATCTGCATGCCTGGACGGAAGTTTTCATCCCCGGCGCCGGCTGGATCGGCCTTGATCCCACCTCGGGCCTGCTGGCCGGCGAGGGCCACATTCCGCTCGCCTGCACGGCCATGCCATCCTCGGCCGCCCCGGTGATCGGCGTCACCGAAGTCTGCGAAACACATTTCGACTTTGCCATGCAGGTCACGCGCATCCACGAAGACCCGCGCGTCACCAAGCCCTACACCGAAGCGCAATGGCAGGCGCTGCTCGATCTCGGCCATCAGGTCGATGCCGAATTGCAGAAGCATGACGTGCGCCTCACCATGGGCGGCGAGCCAACCTTCGTTTCGATCGACGATATGGAAGGGCCGGAATGGAACTTCACCGCCCTCTCCGATAAAAAACGCGAACTCGCGGGTGACCTGCTCAAGCGCCTGCAGGGCCACTTTGCCCCGGGCGCCATGTTGCATTATGGCCAGGGCAAGTGGTATCCCGGCGAACCGCTGCCACGCTGGGCGCTGGGCTGCTACTGGCGCACCGACGGCAAGCCCTTGTGGAACGAACGCAAGCTGCTGGTCACCACCGACGGCGCCGGGTCACAAACGACCGCCGATGCCTTGACGTTCATCCAGCGCCTGACGCACGAACTCGGGCTTGACGAGGGTTTTGTCATTTCCGCCTTCGAAGACGTCACGCGCATCATCGACGAGGAACAGCGCTGGCCGGAGAACTTCGACCCGCTCAAACTCGACCTGAAGCAAACCGACGAGCGCCGGCGCGTGGCGAAGTTGCTCGAACGCGGCCTCGGCGCAGCGGCGGGCTACGTGCTGCCGCTGAAAGCCCTGCCCCCTGCCAAAAAGAGCCGTTCCGCCAAAGCCGACTTTTCCATCCGCTTCCGTTCCAGCCCGTGGCCACTGAAGCGTGAGCACCTCTACCTGATTCCCGGCGACTCCCCGCTCGGCCTGCGCCTGCCGCTCGCCTCACTGCCTTGGGTTGCGCCCGAAGACAAGGAGGAGGAGCTTGGTCGTGACCCGTTCGAAGCGCTCGAAGCCTTGCCAGAATCGGCAACAGCGGCAACGCCAGCAGCGAAGAAAAAAGCAGTAGCCTCCAAGTCGCCTGAAGCCAAATCCGGCTATGACCCCAAGGAAATCGTACACACCGCCCTGTGCGCCGAAGTGCGCGATGGCGTGCTGTGCGTCTTCCTGCCGCCGGTGCCCCTGCTGGAAGACTTCATCACCCTGCTGACTGCGATCGAAACCACCGCCAATGCTTTGAGTCTTCCGCTGCGGCTGGAAGGCTACACGCCGCCCTCCGATCCGCGCCTCAAGGAATTCCGCATCACGCCCGACCCCGGCGTGATCGAAGTGAATATCCATCCCGCCAGCGCCTGGACGCAACTGGTGGAAAACACGCAAACGCTCTATGAGGAAG
>CAJBAP010000289.1 GCA_903950295.1 uncultured Rhodocyclaceae bacterium | reverse complement strand
CGGCACCTTGCTGGCGGCGCGCCAGACCTCGAGCGCCGACTATCTCATCACCGGCGACAAGGACCTGCTGGCACTGGCGGACCGTTACCCGATTGTCACCCCCGCGATGTTCTGGGCGACGCATGCGGGGCTTTGAGGTCGATAGCGCACCCTGCATGAAGCGTAATCGTCCAACCTGAAAATATTGACGAGAAAGCATGTATCTGCTTAACATGCAATGAGTTAACTCTGAAAGTATCTTGTCAAATGAGTCGTTCGCCGAGTCTTGCGCTGGAGAATGTCGTGACTGCCGTGGTCGATGCCGGCCCCGGTGGCGCTGAACCGGAAGTGTTGGCGCGAGGCTTCACCGGTGTCAGCCGTTCGACGCTCAATCGTCGCTTGCGCGAACTGGTGGCGCAGGGACGCATCAAGGCGCTGGGGTTGGGGCGGGCGACGCGTTATGTTTCCTCCGCGCCATTCCCGGTCGAGGCGGTGGTGCGCTACGTTGAGACAGACTGGCTGGCGCGCCCGGCGGCACGTTTTCGCGAAGAACTGTTGCGCCCCGATCCGCTCATCGACGCCGACAAGAGCGCGCGGCTAAAACGTTTGCAGGCCAGGGCGCGCACACTTGACCGCAAGTTTCTGGCGGATTTTCTCATCGACTTTTCGTGGGCCTCGTCGGTGCTGGAGGGCAGCACCTATTCGGCCATCGACACGCAGGCGCTGATCGAATATGGCCAGCGCAATCCGGACAAACCGGTTGAGGATGCGCTGTTGATCCTGAACCACAAGAATGCCATCGAAAACCTGTGGGGGCAACGCGAACTATCGGTGGCTGCGCTGTGCCGCCTGCAATCCCTGCTCACCGATCGCCATGGTTTGCCCGAAGCCGAGGATTCCGATCATTTTCTGCCAGAGGCACAACGCGGCCGGCCGCGCGAATTCGAGGATGTGCGGCTGGGGCGTTCGGCATATAGCCCGCCTTTCCGACCGGGCACCGGTTATGTCGGCGCAGCGCTCGCCGACATCGTGGCCACAGCCGCGTCACTCGAACCGGTGGCGGCGGCGTTTTTCCTGATGACGCGCATCCCTTATTTGCAAGCCTTCGCCAACGGCAACAAGCGCACCGCCCGCCTGGCCGCCAATATTCCCTTGCTGGCCGCCGATCTCCTGCCACTTTCCTTCGTCGATTTCCCCAAAGCCGATTACGTTGCCGGCATGGCGGCATTTTACGAACTGGGCGATATCCAGATCATCGAACGCGTATTCATCCAGGGTTACGTGCGCTCCATCGTGCGTGGCAGCGACCTGCCGGCACGACTGCGCGTTACCGGTTTCCGCATGGACGAACTGGTGCCGGAACTGGTGCGCTTCGTCCAGGCAGGCCATCTGCCAGAGACGACGAACGCGGCGATCTTCATCGACGGCTGAGCATGGCGTAGAAAAGTCGGCGCTGGCGGGACGGCGTCAGCCGAACCGCCGGGTTGATGGGGACGGCATCAGCCGAACCGCCGGGTTGATGGGGACGGCACGCACCGCGTCCGCTTGAGCAAGATCAGTTTTCCCTCAGATTCTGCTGTTCTATCGCCCGGATATGGCGTAGGGTTCAGGCAGTCAATAATTTTCTGATGGATTTCATGGGCAAAGCTACCCCCCCCCCCCCCCCGCACACACATAAGCCGCGCACCGTGAAGCCAGCTACTACGCTTGCACCCCCGGTGAATGCCGTGGATGCGGATTTCCCCATCATCGGCATTGGCTGCTCGGCGGGCGGCCTTGACGCGCTGGAAAAGTTCTTCACCCATGTGCCTGCCTGCAGCGGCATGACTTTTGTCGTCATCCAGCACCTCGCCCCGGAACACGTCAGCGCCCTGCCTGATCTGTTGCGGCGGTTTACCCAGATGGACGTCGCCGAAGCGACGGAAGGCATGGTGCTGCTGCCCGACTGCGTCTATGTCATCCCGCCCAATCGCGATCTCTCATTGCTGCACGGCAAGCTGCATTTGCTCGAACCCGCCGCCCCGCGCGGCCTGCGACTGCCGATCGACTTTTTCCTGCGCACCCTGGCCGAAGATCGGCGCGAGAAAGCCATCGGCGTCATTCTCTCCGGCATGGGTTCAGACGGTGTTTTCGGCCTGCGCGCGATCAAGGAAAAAGCCGGGCTGACGCTGGTGCAGGAACCCGCCAGCGCCCAGGCCGACAGCATGCCGCGTTGTGCCATGGAGGCTGGCGTCGCCGATATCGTCGCCACCCCCGAAGCCATGCCGGGGCGAATCGCCAACTACCTGCGGCATCCGGTGCATGCGCCGTTGCCCGATCCACCCGCCACGGCAGAAATGCTGAGTGCGCTCGACAAGATCATCATCCTGCTGCGCGACCGCAGCGGCAACGATTTCTCGCTCTACAAGACCAACACGCTCCACCGCCGCATCGAGCGGCGCATGGCGGTGCACCAGATCACCACCATCGACGATTACGTGCGTCATCTGCGCGGCAACCTCCATGAGCTTGATCTGCTGTTCAAGGAACTGCTGATCGGCGTCACCAATTTTTTCCGCGATCCCGCGGTGTGGGAGACCCTGCGGTCCGAAACCCTGCCGGCGCTGCTGGCGCAACATCCAAACGGCAAGGCCCTGCGCGCCTGGGTGTCTGCCTGCTCCACCGGCGAAGAGGCTTACTCGCTGGCCATGATGTTCAAGGAAGCCCTGGAACAGGCGCAGCCAGAAGCGCCCCTGGCACGCTTTACCTTGCAAATCTACGCCACCGATCTTGATCCGGATGCCATCGACACGGCGCGCAAGGGTTTCTACCCCGACAATATCGCGGCGGATGTCTCGCCCGAACGGCTGAAGCGCTTCTTCATGCCCGAAGAAGGCGGCGGCTACCGCATCAGCAAGGACATCCGCGAAATGGTGGTCTTCGCCACGCAGAACATCATCTCCGACCCGCCCTTCACCAAACTCGACATCCTCACCTGCCGCAACCTGCTGATCTATTTCGGCGCCCAGT
>CAJBAP010000288.1 GCA_903950295.1 uncultured Rhodocyclaceae bacterium | reverse complement strand
CACTCGAGCAGATCAATTTCTCCTCGCGTGGCGGCGGATTTTACTGCCGAATCGGCCGAACTTGCACCTATACTGCCGCTCGATGGCCGTCGATCACTATGAGAATTTTCCGGTTGCTTCGATACTGTTGCCGGCGCCGCTGCGCCCGGCAGTCGCAGCGATTTATATTTTTGCCCGCACGGCGGATGATTTCGCCGACGAGGGCGATCTCCCTGCTGCCGAGCGACTGCGCCTGTTAGCCACCTATCAAAGCGAACTCGACCGCATCGAACGTAATGAGCCGACGGATCACCCGGTGTTTCTGCGTCTGCGCCCACACATCGAAAAACACCAACTGCCCTTGCAGTTGTTCCGCGATCTGCTCGACGCCTTCGCTCAGGATGTGGTGAAGGATCGCTATGCCAACTTCGACGAACTGATGGACTACTGCCGTCGTTCCGCCGATCCGGTCGGACGCCTGTTGCTGCATCTGTTCGATGCCGCCACACCCGACAATCTGCAACGCTCGGATGCAATTTGTTCGGCATTGCAGCTCATCAACCACTGGCAAGACGTCGGGATCGACATCGGCAAGGGGCCGCACGGACGCATCTATCTGCCGCAGGACGACCTGAAACGCTTCGGGGTCGGCGAAGCGGCCTTGGATGGCCGTACCGTCAGCGCCGACTTTCGTGCCCTGCTGCGCTTCGAGGTCGACCGTGCCCGTCAGCTGATGCTCTCGGGCGCCCGCCTCGGGCACGACCTGCCCGGTCGCATCGGTCTTGAAATCCGCACCATTGTCGCCGGCGGCCTGCGCATTCTTGACAAGATCGAGGCCGTGAACTTCGATGTCCTCAACCACCGCCCGGTGCTGGGCCTGTTCGATTGGCCCCGCGTCATGCTGCAAGCCCTGCGCCCATGAGCCCAGACGATTACTGCACCCAGAAGGCCAAGGCCAGCGGCTCGAGCTTTACCCTCAGCTTCCGCTTTCTCGATCCCGTGCGCCGCCAGGCCATCACCGCGCTGTATGCCTTTTGCCGTGAAGTCGACGATGTCGTCGACGAATGCCGCGAACCCACCATTGCTCGCGCCAAACTCGACTGGTGGCGGGCCGAACTCGCCGCACTCGAAACGGGCCAGGCCACGCACCCCGTCACACAGGCGCTCACCGTTGCGCGCGAACATTTTTCCCTCCCGGTCGAGCAACTCGGCGAGATCATCGACGGCATGCAGATGGATCTCGATCAGTCGCGCTACGCCGACTTCAAGGAGTTGCAACTGTATTGCCACCGTGCCGCCGGCGTCGTCGGCCTGCTGACGGCCGAGATATTCGGTTATCAGGATCGCCACACCCAGAAATACGCCCACACACTCGGGCTGGCCTTCCAACTCACCAACATCATCCGCGATGTCGGCGAGGATGCCCGCCGCGATCGCATCTATCTGCCGCAGGACGAACTGGCGAAATTCGGCGTGAGCAGCGCCGACCTGCTGAACAGTCGCCACAGCACGGCATTCGTTGCCCTCATGCGCTTCCAGACCGAGCGTGCCCGCGAGCACTACGCCCGCGCCTTCGCCCAACTGCCCGCCGGCGACCGCAAGGCGCAGCGCGCCGGGCTCATCATGGCGGCGATCTATCAGCGCCTGCTCGACGAAATCGAGCGCGACAACTTCCTCGTCCTCGACCGACGCACCGCGCTGACACCACGACTCAAACTCTGGCTGGCCCTGAAGACATGGCTGGCAACTTGACTGGGCGCGTAGCTGTTATTGGCGCGGGTTACGCCGGCATGGCTGCCGCTGTCGAACTCGCTGACGCCGGCATCAAAGTGGATGTTTTCGAAGCCTCGCGCACGCTGGGCGGACGCGCCCGCGCCATCGAACTCGACGGTCTGACGGTCGACAACGGCGCACACATCCTCGTCGGCGCCTACCGCGAAACCCTGCGGCTGATGGATAAGGTTGGAGCAAGCGGGACGACGCTCGCAAAAGTCGGCACTGGCGGGACGGCACTGAAACGCCACCCCTTGCATCTCGAATTTCCCGGCCACATGAAACTGGCCGCACCGAATCTTCCTGCGCCCTTGCATCTGGCCTGGGCCCTGCTGACGGCACATGGCCTGAACTGGCAGGATAAGATCGCAGCCATACGCTTCATGCGCGCGCTCAAGAAATGTCGTTTCCACCTGCCGCGCGACATCACCGCCAAGCAACTCATTGCCAACCAGCCGCGCGCCGTCCGCCGCTTCCTCTGGGAGCCGCTGTGCCTCGCCGCCCTCAACACGCCCGTGGCCATCGCCTCGGCGCAGGTCTTTCTCAACGTATTGCGCGACAGCCTCGCCGCCGACCGTGCCGCCTCCGACCTGCTATTGCCGGCCACGGATTTTTCCAATCTTTTTCCCGAACCGGCAGCGCGTTACCTCGAGTCACACGGCGGACAGGTGATCCGTTCCACCCGCATCAGTGCAATCGAAAAAGTCGGTTCTGGCTGGACGGCAAACGAGCACGGCCCCTACGCTCACATCGTGCTGGCGACTGCGCCCTATCACCTGCCGCGCCTGCTCGCCCCCCACCCCGAATTTGCCGCGCTTTGCGACCAACTCGGCAACTTGCACTGGCAGCCGATCGTCACGGTTTATCTTGCATATCCACCGGCCGTGCGCCTCCCCTTTGCCATGGCAGGTGTTGACGGTGGCTACGCCCAATGGCTGTTCGATCGCGGTGCATTGTGCGGCCAGCACGGCCTCATCGCCGCTGTCATCAGTGGCGAAGGCCCCTACCAGGCACTCACCCATGACGAACTGGCAACCGCCATCCATGCCGAAATTGCCCGCATCGTGCCCAGCCTGCCAGCGGCGACACGCCACTGGGTGATCGAAGAAAAACGCGCCACCTTCGCCTGCACGCCTAATCTCGCCCGCCCCCCCACGGCAACGGCCTGCCAGAACGTCTGGCTGGCGGGGGATTACGTGGCGGGTGATTATCCGGCGACGCTGGAAGGGGCCGTGCGTAGCGGCGTGACTGCCGCCCGGGCGGCCATGGCCGCACTCAACTGACCAACCGCCCACTGGCGAGACGGATCACGCGTCCACAACGCTGCGCCAGCGATTCATCGTGCGTAACGAGAATCAGCGTCGTGCCTTGCTCCGCATTCATTTCGAACATCAGGTCGATGACCTGCTGGCCGGTGGCAGCATCGAGGTTGCCGGTCGGTTCGTCGGCGAGCAGCAGGCGCGGATGTACGGCAAAGGCACGCGCCAGCGCGACGCGCTGCTGCTCACCGCCGGACAGGTGCTTGGGATAATGACTGAGACGATCTGCCAGGCCGACGCGCGTGAGCATGGATTCCGCCACCGTGCGCGGATCGGGAAAACCCAGCAACTCCAGCGGCAGCATGGCATTTTCAAGTGCGTTCAGCGCGGCGAGCAAATGAAACGACTGGAACACGAAGCCCAGTTCGCGGCCACGCAAGGCGGCACGGCCATCCTCGTCGAGCAGCGACATGTCCTGATCCGCCAGCCACACCCGTCCGCGTGTCGGCAGATCGAGTCCAGCCAGCAGGCCAAGCAGCGTAGACTTGCCGGAACCCGATGCGCCGACGATGGCAACCGCCTCACCCGCCGCCACGGCGAAGTCGATCTCGTGCAGAATCGTCAGCGTGCCATCGCCACTGGCGACAGCCTTGCCCAGTCTCTCAACTCGTAACACCATTTCTCCGGATACTGTTTCGCTCATGTCGAGAATTCTTGCCCTACTGTTTGTGATAGCCACTGGTTCGTCTCTTGCCAGTGCTGCCGAAACCGTGCTGGTCTTTGGCGACAGCCTTTCTGCCGGCTACGGCATCGCCGTGAGGCAAAGCTGGCCGAGCTTGCTGGCAGAACGATTGAAGCAGGAAAAGCTGCCCTACACCGTCGTTAACGCCAGCATCAGCGGTGAAACCACGGCCGGCGGACGCTCCCGGTTGCCGGCCGCGCTTAAACAGCATCGCCCCGCCATCGTTATCCTGGCGCTCGGCGCCAATGATGGCCTGCGCGGCCTGCCAATCAGCGAAGCACGCGCCAACCTGACGCAGATGACACAAGCGGCCCGCGCCAGCGGTGCGCGTGTCCTGCTGGCCGGCATGCGCCTGCCGCCCAATTACGGGACCGAGTACACGCGCGACTTTGCGACGCTGTTCTCTGCGGTGGCCAAACAGGAAAAAACCGCCCTGCTGCCCTTTCTGCTCGAACCCATCGCGGCAGACGATGCAGCCTTTCAAGCCGACCGTCTGCACCCGACCGCAGCCGCCCAGCCAAAAATTCTCGATCACGTCTGGCTGAGCCTCAAGCCGCTGCTCAAATCACATTGAGTCGGGCCGGGCCGTGGAGCATCCCACCGACCACGGCTGCCTGATCGAAACCGTCGGCATGAAAGGCCGCCAGCACGCCCTCGACACTGGCCGGGTCGCAGGCGACCAACAAACCGCCGCTGGTCTGCGGATCAGTGAGGACTTTTTGCTGCCATTCATCAAAAGTCGGCGCCAGCGCGACGGCGTCGCCATAACTGGTCCAGTTACGACTCGATGCCCCGGTCGAGATGCCGGCGCGCACATGCGTAACAGCCTCTTCGATCAGTGGCAGACGCGCAAATTCGATCTCCGCCGTCATCTGTGATCCACGGCAGACTTCCAGCAGGTGGCCGGCAAAACCAAAACCGGTAATGTCCGTCATGGCATGCACGCCCGGCATCCGTGCCAGTTTGGCCCCGGTTGCATTGAGTTTGGTCGTCCAGCGGATCATCTCGGCATAGCCGGCATCGCTCAGTACACCTTTTTTCAGCGCAGCCGACAAAATGCCGATGCCGAGCGGCTTGCCGAGGATCAACACATCGCCGTCGTGCGCACCGGCATTGCGCTTCAGATGATCGGGATGCACGATGCCGATGCCGACCAGACCATAGATCGGTTCCGGCGCATCGATGGAATGACCACCGGCAATGGGTATGCCTGCCTCGGCGCAGATCGCCGCACCACCTTGCAGAATGGCGTGGATGACTTCTTCCGGCAACTTGCCCAGCGGCATGCCGACGATGGCCAAGGCGAAGATCGGCTGGCCGCCCATCGCATATACGTCCGAGAGCGCGTTGGCCGCGGCAATGCGGCCGAAATGATCGGGGTCGTCCACGATCGGCATGAAGAAATCGGTAGTGGCGACGATGGCTTGATGATCATTGATGCGATAGACGGCCGCATCGTCGGCGGTCTCGATCCCGACCATGAGCTCTTCCGGCAACGACTTCAGGGGTGATTCGGCGATAATGCGCGACAACACGGCCGACGCAATCTTGCAGCCTCAACCGCCGCCGTGACTGAACTGGGTAAGTTTTAT
>CAJBAP010000287.1 GCA_903950295.1 uncultured Rhodocyclaceae bacterium | reverse complement strand
CGAAAGGTGTTTTGCCGAGGAGTTCCTCGGGTATGAAGCCCAGCACCGTTTCGACATTGCCGGCAACGAAGGTGTAGCGGGCGTTGGTGTCGACCTCCCAGACCCAGTCGGCACTGACGCGGGTGAAATCGCGGAAGCGCACTTCGCTTTCACGCAGTGCTTCACCCATGCGGCGCGGTACCGTGATGTCCTGCACCGTGCCGATACACGCGCGCGGCGATCCGTCGGCGGCGAACTCGAACTCGCCGCGGGCGCGAATCCAGCGGACATCGGTACCGACCAGGATGCGGTATTCGCAGTCGTAGCCTTGACCGGCCTTGGCTTTTTCCCAGGCCAGTTCGATCGCCGGGATGTCGTCCGGATGGAGCTGTTCACGAAAATGGACAAGGCTGAATGCCTCGCCCTCTGGCAAGTCGAAAATGCGACAGGTTTCTTCGGAGCCCTGCATTGTCTGCAGCTCGAAATCATAGGACCAGCTGCCGGTGTGGGCGACCTGTTGGGCGCGATTGAGCGTCGTTTCTCGCTCGGCCAGCAACTGGCGCGAGCGTGCCAGTTGCCGCGTGCGCCAGGCCAGCACGAGCAGCAGGATGATGATGATGCCCAACGCCACGAAGCCGCCGATGATTTGCAGACGAAACTGTATCCAGAGGTCGTGCAGGGTGATTTCCAGCGCAACGTCATAGGGTGGCAGGCGCAGCATGCGCAGGGCCTCTTCCACCTCGGCGTAGTCGCCGGGTACGACAAAGCCATGAATCCTGCTGGCGCGCGCCACGCGGTCGCCAGGTTCGATGGCGAGCAGGCTGGCGGCTACCCTGCGGGCGGTGTCGGTATCGACGTGACGCAGGGCGATAAATGGCCAATCGGGGTAAGTTGGCGTCGAGATCGCCCAGGGAAATCCGGGGATGCTGCGTGGCGCCAGCACCTTGAGCTGCCCGGGCTGGAGTTGGCCGGTGCGTTCCAGGTCTTCGAGCAGACCGGACCGGATGAAGCCGGCATCGGCGCGACCGCCGAGCACGGCCGCGATGACGTTTTCCTGCGGGGGCTTGACGTCGATGAGCGTTGCATCGGCGGGCAGTTTGACACCCGCTTCAAACAGGGCGGCGGCGGGTGCCAGATAGGCGCCCATGAACTCGGTGCCGGAGATGGCGATGCGCTTGTCGCGCAACTGCTCGAGCCGGGTCAGGTCGTCGCGCTTCGCACTCGTGATGATCGTGCCGCCCAGCACCGGGATGGCCCGGCCGTGATCATTTTCGACCAGCGTGGCCAGGGCACCCGACAGGCGGTAGTGCTGGCGCAAGGTGACGAAGTGGCGGGGATTGGTGAAGATGAAATCGAGCTCCTCATTGCTCAGTGCCGCATCCATGCCCGCCATGTCCAGCGCCACGATACGCGCATGCTTGTCCGGCAGGGTGCGGTTGAGGTGATCGGCCAGCGGCTGCCAGCGCTGGGTGGTTTCTGCCTTGGAACGAAAGGCGAAGACGCCGATGGTGAGCTTGTCGACCGGCGTTGTGCCGGTTGCCCGGTGCGCCCAGACCGGTGCGACGACCAAGCTGAGGGCCAGGCAGGCGAGGGAGAGCAGCAGGAAGGTGCGCCCGGTTTTCATCGGCACTTATTTTCTGAGTTTTCCCGGTTGTCGAGGTTGGGCGCGTGTGCCAGCATCATCGGGAGGGAGGCTGCGCGGCATGCTTGCGCAGGTGCAGCAGCGCCTGATCGAAGGCGTAGCGGTTCATTTCGTATTCGATCGCCGTGACGGCTGCATGGCCCAGCAGGAGGCGCAGACGTGGGCGTTCGGCGCGCAGCACCTCACTGGCGGACAAGTCATCCTGGGACAGCAGGTGCTCGAGGCGGGTCAGTGCCTGTTGTGCCAGAGCGCGATCATCCTGGTTCGCCGGTACGGTTTCGGCGGCTGGCGTGAATGGCGCCAAGGCATTGGTCAGAGCAGCATAGGCCAGCTCAAGGTCGGTGGTCAGTTGTTCGATCGAGGCTGCCGCTGCCGAGGTGCGGATGGCGGTTTCCAGTGCCAGTGCGTGCTGCTGAATGTTCCGAATCCCCAGTGTGCCGGCGGCACCCTTGAGCGAATGCGCTTCGCGGCGCGCCGACTCGACATCGCCGCTGGCGAGGAATTGGTGTGCCTGCGCGATGCTGTCGGCGTGGGTGGTGGCGAACATCTGCAGGAGACGCAGATAACGCTCGGCATTGCCGCGTGTTGCCTTCAGGCCGGCGGCGACATCGAGTCCCTCAACCTGCCGCAGGGTGACGATGAAATCTGTGCTCTCGATGTTCTCGGGACGGCCGTCGCCGTGCCCGCTGGCCCTCCCGCCAGCGCCGACTTTTTCATTTGCTTGTGGCAGCCATTTGAGGAGGGCGGCGAAAAGGGCATCGGGATCGACGGGCTTGGTGACATGATCATTCATGCCGGCGGCGAAACAGGCCTGGCGATCCTCGTCGAAGGCATTGGCGGTCATGGCGAGGATGGGGGTGTCGGCATGGCCGGGCAGGGCACGGATGGCGCGGGTGGCTTCGAGGCCATCCATTACCGGCATCTGCACATCCATCAGGATCAGATCGAAGGGGGTTTCGCCGGCCATGGCGAGGGCTTCGGCACCATCCTCGGCAAGTAGGGGCGACAGGCCGACTTCGCGCAGCAGATCAAGCGTCACCTCCTGATTGATCGGATTGTCCTCGGCCAGCAAGATGCGGGCGTTCTGGTTGGCGCGGAGCAGGGCCTCGGTGGTGCTGGCGTTCCTTGTTTTTGGACTCTGCTTTTCGCCGGTCAGCACCACTGCCAATGTATCGAACAGGGCGGAGGGATGAATCGGCTTTGACAGCAAGCTGTCGAAGTCGCCCCCCACCACGGCATCGTGCGGCAGGCTGTGGCCGAAGGCGGTGACCAGCAGGGATGCCGGATGGTGCTTGAGGTCGAGGCGTGTCAGCCGGTTAGCCGTCTCGATGCCGTCCATGCCGGGCATGCGCCAGTCGATGAAAGCCACTTCGTAGGGGTCGCCGGCACGGTCGGCGGCAAGCACGGCAGAGAGCGCGGCATCGCCCGAACTCACGGCTTCGGTGCGCAGGTTCATGGATTCGAGCATATGCACGAGAATTTCGCGGGCATCGGCCAGATCATCGACCACCAGTGCGCGCCGATTGGCCAGCGCAGGGCGTAAGAGCCGCTGTTGTGGCGTGTTGGTGTTGGTACCAAGTCCGAGTGGCAGGGAGAGCCAGAAGGTGCTGCCGCTGCCGGGGGTGCTGTCGACGCCGACGCTGCCATCCATCAATTCGGCCAGACGGCGGGCGATCGCCAGACCCAGGCCGGTGCCGCCGTAGCGGCGCGCGGTTGAGGTATCGGCTTGTTCGAAAGCCTGGAACAGGCGCGCCTGCTGTGCGGGCGTAATGCCGATACCGGTGTCGCGCATTTCGAAGCGCACGCGCAATTTGTTGTGTTCACGGCCCTCGGCACGGATGCGCAAGAGCAGATGGCCATGCTCGGTAAATTTGATGGCGTTGCTGCCGAAGTTGAGCAGGATCTGGCCGATGCGCAGGGCGTCACCGTTCAATACCTGCGGCAGGCTGGGGTCGATGTCGGTGAGCAGTTCGAGACCCTTGACTTCAGCGCGTTCGGCCAACTGGCTCTCGACCTTGTCGAGCACTCTCTCCATCTCGAAATCGGCCTGTTCGATGTTGAGCTTGCCGGCTTCGATCTTCGAGAAATCGAGGATGTCGTTGATCAGGCTGAGCAGGTGTTGCGCCGCATCGTCGACCTTGCCGAGCTGTTCGCGTTGGCGGGGAGAAACTTCGCCCCGGCCGATCAGGTGCGTCATGCCGATGATGGCGTTCATCGGCGTGCGGATTTCGTGACTCATGTTGGCGAGGAAGCTGCTTTTCGCCTGGCTGGCTGCTTCGGCGGCTTCTTTCGCCTCGGCAAGCTCCGTGGTGCGGGCGCGCACCAGCATTTCGAGATTCTCGCGGTGGAGCAGCAACTCCTGTTCGTAGGCTTTTTGCTGGGTAATGTCGTGGCCGATCCCGAGTACGCCGATCAGCTTGCCATCGGCAGTAAGCATCGGCATTTTGGTGGTTTCGAGCAGACCCCGCCGGCCATCGCTGGCATAGGTAATCCATTCCTCGTTGCGCGTGGGCTTGCCGGCAGCCATGGCGATACGGTCATTCTCGCGGAAGAAATCGGCCAGTTGCTGGTCGACGAAATCGTAATCCGTCTTGCCGACAATCTCGGCTTCACTGGCACCAAAAAAATCCTCGAACGCCGGATTGCAGGTGAGGTAGACACCGTCAGCATTCTTCAGCCAGATCAGGTCGGGAATGGCATGCACCAGCGTGCGCAGTTGGGCGTGTTCGGTTTCCAGTTCTGTGAGCATTTGATCGCGTGTCACGGTGTCAGCACGGGGTAGTTCTGCAAGCGGTTTCATTTTCCGGGCTGAGCGGGCGGCGATGCGGCGTCACTTTCGTCTGAGTAGCGGATGGCGATGGCGGAAATATCATCCTCGCAGGCGAGGAAGATATCGACGATGTCCGGATCGAAATGACTGCCGCGACCGTCTCTGATGATGACGATGGCTGCGTCATGGGTCATCGGTGGCTTATAGACGCGCCGCGAGATCAGTGCATCGTAGACATCCGCTACTGCCATCAGGCGCGCGGGCAGGGGTATGGCTCGCCCCTTGAGACCGACGGGGTAGCCGCTGCCATCCCATTTTTCATGGTGGGAATAGGCAATGTCGATCGCGAGATGGAGGAAGGCCAGGGGTGCGTGATCCTCCTCGCCGGCCATGGCGTGCTCGATGGCTTCGGCACCCATGGTGGTATGGGTTTGCATGATGCGCCATTCGTCAGGGTCGAGCGGGCCGGGCTTGTTGAGGATGTGGTCAGGAATGCCGACTTTGCCGATATCGTGGAGCGGGGCGGCCTTGATGACCAGGTCGATGATGTCGGGGCGGCGCAGCGCGGCATAGTTGGGATTGGCGGCGAGCGCATGTGCCAAGATTTCGACATACCCCTGGGTGCGCCGGATGTGGTTGCCGGTTTCGTTGTCGCGTGTTTCGGCCAGGCTGGCCATCGCCCGCATGGCGACATCCTGGACGATCTGGTTTTCGCGCATGCGCCGTGACACTTCGGCTTCGAGCCAGACATTCTGGTTGGCCAGGCTGTCGCGTGCGCGCTTCAGTTCGATCTGGGTGCGCACTCGTGCCAGTACGACCGCCGGCTTGATGGGCTTGGCGATGTAATCGACGGCGCCGCTTTCGAAACCATGCTCTTCGTCGGTGCTGGCATCGAGCGCGGTGACGAAAATGACGGGAATGTCGCGGGTGGCCGGATCGGCACGCAGGCGTTGCAGCACCTCATGGCCATCCATGCCGGGCATCATCACGTCGAGCAGAATCAGGTCGGGACGCGGGGCGCTGGCAGCGATCGCCAGTGCCCGTGGGCCGGCATTGGCGATGCGTACGCGGTAACTCACCTGGAGCAATTCGCCCAGTACCGCCAGGTTTTCCGGCATGTCGTCCACCACCAGAATGGTGGCGAGATCAGTTGCGGCGACCATTTACGCTGACGTTATGCGAGGCTGATGGTGGCATCGACC
Organism: uncultured Rhodocyclaceae bacterium; assembly: GCA_903950295.1. The sequence continues at coordinate 14,984 of CAJBAP010000287.1, read as the reverse complement.
TGGTTGCCGTTGCCGACGTATTCGATGTTGTCGAAGCTGATCATGCGCGACATCGCAATGCCGCGACCATGCGGGTCGAGGGCGCGATCGGCCGAGATCGAAAGATATTTGCGCCAGTCGAACCCCTCGCCCTGATCACGAATGGACAGGCGAACGGCATGCGGATCACGCAGGAAATGGACATGCACGTGCTTGTCGGCGTATTCGGACATGGCCAGTCGCCGCTCGACTTCTGCTCGCCAGTTGTCATCGAGAACGAGACGGGTTTTTTCGCCATAGTTGATGCCGAGATTGCCGTGCTCGACCGCGTTGATCAGTAGTTCGATGATGCCCAGATTGACCCGTCCCGGGTCGGGAAACAGGCGGGCCAACAGGGGGGCGAGCGCATGGACTTCATCGATGGTGCGAATTTCGAAGGCGGCTTCGCGCAAACTGCGGTAGGCGGTTTCCTGCTCTGCGGCGGCGCTCTCACGACCGCGGATGTTGCGGAAAGCCTCGACGGCCGAGCGTACCAGGGTGATCAGCAGGTCGCTGTTGAACGGCTTGACCAGGTAGTAGTAGGCACCGGCCGCGATGCCCTCGGTCATGTCTTCGGGCTCGCCGGCAGCCGTTTCAAAAATTACCGGCAGGTGCTTGAAGCGCTCATCGGCCTTGGCGCGTAACAGCAAACCCATGCCGTCGAGATTGGGCATCATGCGATCGAGGACCAGGCACTCGATACGTTCGCTGTTTTCCTGCAGTAGTTGCCAGGCGATTTCGCCGTCTTCGGCCAGCAACACCTCAAAGCCAGCTTCGCTCAAATTATCTTCGAGCACGAGGCGCATTAGCGCGTCATCGTCAACGGCGAGGACGCAGGGTGAATTGCTTGCTTCAAAAGTCATGGTGGTGGTCGATATCCATTCTTCTGCAACCTGCATTATGCGCTGCCGTTGGCTCTTGTGGCTATTTTCCCGCGCTGGTTTCTGCCGTCCCGCCAGCGCCGACTTTTTCGACGGCCAGCGTGTCGACGAGCCATGGCAGGGTATCCCGCAAAGTGGCGGCGAGCGTCCAGGGCGGATTGACGATGAAGATGCCACTGCCGTGCATGCCGATGCCGTCTTTGCCGGGTGCTTTTACCGTCAGCGTGACGTTGAGCCAGTCGGGGGCGACCTTCTTCAGACGGCCGGCCAACTGGATGCTTTCGTTGCGCTTGAGGAGCGGATACCAGATCATGAAGGTGCCGGTGGCGAAGCGTTCCAGACCATCCTTCAAGGCGGTGACGACGCGGGCGTAATCGCGCTTGTCTTCGTAGGCCGGGTCGATGACGACCAGGCCGCGGCGCGACGGCGGCGGCAACAGGACTTTCAGGCCGTCGAAACCGTCTTCCTGGCGGATGGCGACGCGTTTTTGCGCGTCGGGCACGGTGGCAGTGATGGCGTCACCCAGCAGCCGCACATCGGCGGGATGGAGTTCGAACAGGCGCAGGCGATCCTGCGGTCGCAGCAGACGCAGTGCCAGCAAGGGCGACCCGGGATAGCGGCGCAACTGGCCGTCCGGATTGTCGATGCGCACGGCGGCGACATAGTTGGCGAGCAGCGGCGGCAGGTCGGAGCGATGCCACAGCCGACCGATGCCTTCCTCGAACTCGGCATGGGTTTTCGATCTGCCGCCATCGAAGCGATAGCCGCCGGCCCCGGCGTGGGTGTCGATCACCCAGTAGGATTTGTCCTTCTGATTGAAGTAATCCAGCACCGCCAGCAGCACGGTGTGCTTGAGAACGTCAGCGTGGTTGCCGGCGTGGAAAACATGGCGATAACTGAGCATGAGGGAAGACTAGAATGCGTGACCATGAATGATACCGCTCCACCCACTCCACCATCTGCCCCGCGCCCGAAAATCCGTGTCGTGCGGCGCACTGAGACAAAGATAATGCCGGTCGTGGCGGAAGCACCGACGGGCGTGCGCATTTCGAAGCTGATGGCCGAGCGCGGCCTGTGTTCGCGCCGCGAGGCCGATGCCTACATCGAGCGTGGGCTGGTTTTCGTTAACGGCGAACGGGTGACGCAGTTGGGTTCGCGCGCCGCACCGGATGTCGAGATCACTCTGGCGACAGCGGCACAGGCCCAGCAAGCACGCCTGGCGACGATTCTGCTGCACAAGCCGATCGGTTACGTGTCGGGCCAGGCCGAAGACGGCCATCAGCCCGCGGTGATGCTGGTCGGCCCGGACAGCCAGTTGGTGAGTGACGCGCAGCGCTTTTTCCCCGGCTGCCTGAGGGGGCTGGCCCCCGCTGGCCGGCTCGATATCGATTCGACCGGCCTGCTGATCCTGACGCAGGATGGTCGTGTCGCCCGCCAGTTGATCGGTGCGGACAGCGACATCGAAAAGGAGTACCTCGTGCGCGTCGAGGGGCAACTGAGTGACCAGGATCTGCAGCTGCTCAAGCACGGCCTGTCGCTCGACGGCAAGGCGCTCAAGCCGGCGCAGGTGAGTTGGCAAAACGAAGACCAGCTGCGCTTCATCCTCAAGGAAGGCAAAAAGCGCCAGATCCGCCGCATGTGCGAACTGGTGGGGCTCCGCGTAACGGGCCTGAAGCGGGTGCGTATCGGCCGCGTGATGCTGGGCGATGTGCCGCCCGGACAATGGCGGTATTTAAGGGCGGATGAGGCGTTCTAGGCCGTTCTAGGCCAGATCTTCGCGCCGCAGCATGAAGAGTTTGCCATCGCCACTCGGCGTATCGAGCCAGGTGAGTGGCAATTCGGGGAAGGCGCTTTCGACGATGGCGCGGTTGTGACCGACTTCCACGGCGAGTAACCCGCCCGGTTTCAGATGGTTGGCCGCGCCGGCGAGGATGCGGCGCACGATATCCAGACCGTCTTCGCCGGCGGCGAGTGCATGTTCCGGTTCATGGCGATATTCGGGTGGCAGGTCGCGCATCGCCTGCGCGGTGACATAGGGCGGGTTGCTCAAGATGAAGTCGTAGCGGCGTTTGCCCAGCCCAGCGAACAGATCCCCTGGCACGAGGCGCACACGGTCTTTCAAGCCATGGTCGGCGACGTTGCGTTTGGCGACTTCCAGTGCGTCTTTCGAAATATCGGCGGCGTCGATCTTTGCGGCAGGAAAGGCGTGCGCCATCAGGATGGCCAGGCAGCCGGAACCGGTGCAGAGATCCAGTGCGCTGCCGATGGCGTAGGGATCGTCGATCCACGGCGCGAAGCCATCCACCAGCAAGTCGGCGAAGTAGGAGCGTGGAATCAGTACGCGCTCATCGACGTAAAAACGCAGGCCGGCCTGCCAGGCTTCGTGCGTCAGGTAGGCGGCGGGGAGGCGGCGGGCGATGCGCTGTTGCATCAGATCGAGCACGGCGAGGCGTTCGTGACGTGTGAGGCGCGCGTCGAGGTATGGATCGAGCCGGTCGGGCGGCAGGTGTAACGCATGCAGTACCAGCCATGCCGCTTCGTCATGGGCGTTGTCGCAACCGTGGCCGAAAAACAGCTTCGCTTCGTTGAAGCGGCTGGTACCCCAGCGCAGCCAGTCGCGCACGGTGTGAAGGTCGTCGAGGAGTTCGGACATGTTGCTGGTTTCCGTAAGTGAAGTGCTATGACTGGATCGCACCAGAATCGGCGCTGGCGTCGCTGCTTGCTGCCAAATCGAGTGCCACCAAGCCGCCTTTGGCGAGGTATCGCCTTAGCGCGTCGACCACCAACCCCTCGAACTTTTTACCAACTTCCTGGTCGATGATTGCCAGTGATCGATCTACCTGCATGCCTTTGCGGTAGTGGCGATTGGCCGTCAGCGCTTCAAAGACATCGGCCACACTCAGAATCTTTGCCATGAAGGGAATCGCATGTGCCTTGAGACCTCGCGGGTAGCCTGACCCGTCAAGGTTTTCATGGTGTGATGCGGCAATCAATGGCACTCCGCTATACCGGCGCGAGAAGCGAATCCGGTCCAGAATGCCGAAGCTCATTTCGGCATGTTGCTTCATGTGGGCATACTCATCCTCGTCGAGGCGGCCTTCCTTCTTCAGCACCTTGTCGTCCACGCCAATCTTGCCGTAGTCGTGCAGGATCGCGGCAACTTCCAGCAGATCGATGTCCTGCTCGTTAAAATCCAGTTCCGTCGCAATGCCACGTGCAATTACCGCGACGCGTCGGGAATGCCCCGCTGTGAGGCTGTCGCGGGCATCGATCGAGGCCGCGAGGGCATCGAGCAAGCTCCGGAACTGCTGCTCGTTTTCTTCGAAGAGCATGGCGTTCTCGATGGCGATGGCAACCACGCAGGAAACGGAGGTGAGCAGATCCCGGTCTTCGGCGGAGAAAGTGCCCTTGCGCTTGTTGATCACCTGGATGACCCCCATCGCCTCGTTTTTTGAATTTAGCAGCGGGACGCAGAGGATCTGGCGCGTCACATAGCCGGTCTTCCGGTCAAATGAAGAATCGAAACGCGGATCAGCCTGGGCATCTGCAATCAGCAGCGGTTCGTTGGTCAGCGCCACCATTCCCGCGATCCCCAGCCGCATGTTTATCGAGAGATCCGCGCCATCAGCGTCGTCGGCATGCAGTGCCACCAGTCGCCCTTCTTCAATATCCAGGCAGAATACTGCCCCGCGACCGTACTCGATCAGCCCGTGCAGTTCATTGATAATGGCGCGTGCGGTTGCACGATTGAAATTCGGGGCGTGCATCACGTCCACGAGCCGTTGCGCGGTAGCGGCGGCAATGCGTTCATCCTCGGCACTAAAGTGCCCGGATGGCTTATTGAGCAGTTCGATGCCACCGATTACCTGATCATTACTCGGGTCAATGATGGGCAGCGCCAGCAGGCTGTCGGTCTTGTAACCGGTAACACTGTCGATGGCGGAGTTGAAGAAAGGATGCTGGCTGGCGTTGACGAGGTTGATGGCCTGGCGCCGCAACAGCGCAGTACCGATGACCCCCATCTGCAAGGGCACAACGATCGAACTGCCGCTCTGCACGCCCTGCGCATAGCAGGCACGTAGCGCCATGGTCTCGCCCTCGAGCAGGTACAGCGTGCTCCGGTCCGCGTCCAGAAGCTGCCCGACAGTTTCCATGACCAATCCCGGCAATCGCGCCATGCTGCGTTCGCGACCAACCTGCCGCTGGATGGTCTGGAGCAGTTCGTAACGGGAGCGGCCGGAGCCCGGCCCGTTTCGATGGGGGCGATTCAAGAGAAGTTTCCTCTCGGCCAGGGGGAGTGAGACGTTTTCATAGGATGTGGTCAAGCGATCAACTAAGGGCACTCGTACACTCGTCGGTTTCGGGGAACTTACACCTGCCGTCCCGCCAGCGCCGACTTTTTCAGGTCAGCAATGTTCTGAAAGTGGCTGCGTAAATCCGTGCCAGCGGTTCGATGTCGGCGATGGCGACACATTCGTCGATCTTGTGGATTGTCGCATTCACCGGGCCAAACTCGACGACTTCGGGGCAGATGTCGGCAATGAAGCGGCCGTCGGAGGTGCCGCCGCTGGTGGAGAGCTCGGGCGTGATGCCGGCTTCGGCCTGGATCGCGGCGGAGAGGGCACTCACCAGTCGGCCGGGTGCGGTGATGAAGGGGCGGCCACCGAGCATCCAGTGCAGGTCGTATTCGAGTTGGTGGCGATCCAGAATCTCGTGCGTACGGTTTTGCAGTCCGTCGGCCGAGCTGGCGGTAGAGAAGCGGAAATTGAACAGGACTTCCAATGTGCCGGGCACGACGTTGGTGGCGCCGGTGCCGGCGTGGATGTTGGAGATCTGGAAACTCGTCGGCGGGAAAAATTCGTTGCCATTGTCCCAATGCGTGGCGGCCAGTTCGGCCAGCGCCGGGGCGGCAAGGTGAATGGGGTTCTTGACCTTTTCCGGGTAGGCAACGTGGCCTTGCACACCTTTCACCATCAGCTTGCCGGAGAGCGAGCCGCGCCGGCCGTTCTTGATGGTGTCACCTTGGTGGTTGACCGAGGTCGGCTCGCCGACGATGCAGCAGTCGAGGGTTTCACCGCGTGCCTTGAGCGTTGCGACGACCTTGACGGTGCCATCGGTGGCATCGCCTTCCTCATCGGAAGTAAGCAGAAAAGCCAGCGAACCATTGATCTGCGCGGTATCGGCAAGTAGACGTTCGGTGGCGACGATGGCCGCAGCGACGGAGGTCTTCATGTCGGCGGCGCCGCGACCGTAGAGCATGCCAGCGCGTTCGGTGGGCACGAAGGGGTCGCTCTGCCATTGGTCGGCCGGGCCGGGTGGCACGACATCGGTGTGTCCGGCGAAAACGATGAGTGGCCTGGCGGTGCCGCGTCGCGCCCAAAGATTGCAGACATGGCCGGTCGGGCCGGTACTGTCGATGCGTTCGCAGACGAAACCGAGCGGCGCCAGACGGGCGGCGATGAGATCGAGGCAGCCGGCATCCTCGGTCGTGATCGAGCGGCGCGCGATCAGCGCTTTTGCCAATGCAAGCGTGGGTGGCGATGTGGTATCCACCGCTCAGTCCATCTTCAGGGTGAATTCGGAGAAGGTTGCGCCGGCTTCCGAGGTGCTGGCTTCGGCATCGGCCGGCGCCATGGGGGCGAGCGGCTTGTCATCGGGTTTCTTGTCGACGGCGGCGTTGTTGATCAGCCAGTGCAGGTTGTTGGCCGAGTCGGCGTTGGCGAGCGCTTCTTCCAGGGTGATCGTGCCGGACTTGTAGAGTGCGAACAGCGATTGCTCGAAGGTTTGCGAGCCGGGTGACATGCTTTGCTCCATCGCTTCTTTCACGCCGTTGAGGTCGCCCTTTTCGATCAGTTCGGCGATGTGACGCGAGTTGAGCATCACCTCGACGGCCGGTGTGCGCGCGCCGTCGGGTTTTTTCACCAGACGTTGGGAAATGATGCTCTTCAGCGTTACGCTCAAGTCGGCGAGCAGCGCGGGGCGGTTTTCCAGCGGGTAAAAGCTGATGATGCGACTCATCGAATGGTAGCTGTTGTTGGCGTGCAGGGTGGCCAGCGCCAGGTGTCCTGATTGGGCGTAGGCGACGGCCTGCGACATGGTTTCCTTGTCGCGAATTTCGCCGATGAAGATGCAATCCGGTGCCTGACGCAGGGCGTTCTTCAGGGCGGTTTGGAAAGCACGCGTGTCGGCACCGACTTCGCGCTGGTTGACGATGGACTTCTTGTTTTTGAAGATGAACTCGATCGGGTCTTCCAGCGTCAGGATATGGCCGGATTTGCGTTCGTTGCGGTAATCGAGCATGGCAGTCAAGGTGGTTGACTTGCCTGAACCAGTAGCCCCGACCATGAGGATCAGGCCACGCTTTTCCATGACGATATCGGCCAGTACCGGCGGCAGGTTGAGCGTTTCGAACTTGGGAATTTCCGTCGGGATGTAGCGCACGACGAAGGCCGGCGTGCCCTTCTGACGCATTACCGAAATACGGAAATTTCCTACGCCTTCGAGCGCATAGCCGGTGTTGAGCTCCAGCGTTTCCTCGAACTCCTTGAGCTGGTGCTCGGTGAGGATTTCCTGCAACAGGCCATTGATGGTCGCGCCATCCATGGTCTGCTGGTTTACCGGCACCGCGTTGCCGTTGATCTTGATGTTGATGGGCGCACCCACCGAGACGAAGATGTCCGAGGCCTTTTTCTCGGCCATCAGCTGGAAGAGTCTCTGCATCGCGCCCATTTTGGTGCTCCTTAATCCCGGAGGAGTTCGTTGATGCTGGTCTTGGAGCGGGTTTGCGCATCCACTTTCTTGACGATGACGGCGCAAACGAGGCTGTATTTGCCATCGGCCGAGGGTAGGCTGCCAGCCACCACGACCGAACCTTCGGGTACGCGGCCATAGGTGATTTCGCCGGTGGCGCGGTCGTAGATCTTGGTGCTCTGGCTGATGAAAACTCCCATCGAAATGACGCAGTTGTCTTCGACGATGACGCCTTCGACGACCTCTGAACGGGCGCCGACGAAGCAGTTGTCACCGATGATGGTCGGGTTGGCCTGCAGGGGTTCGAGCACGCCGCCGATGCCGACGCCGCCGCTCAAATGCACGTTACTGCCGATCTGCGCGCAGGAACCGACGGTGGCCCAGGTATCGACCATGGTGTTCTCGCCGACGTAGGCGCCGATATTGACGAAGCTGGGCATCAACACCACGTTGTTGCCGATGTAAGAGCCGCGCCGCACCACGGCGCCCGGTACGACGCGGAAGCCGCCCTTCTGGAAGGTATGCGTGTCGTAGTGGGCGAACTTGGTCGGCACCTTGTCGTAGTAGCGGATCGGGCCACCGTCCATCAGCACGTTGTCTTCCATGCGGAACGAGAGCAGCACGGCTTTCTTGATCCACTGGTGCGTGACCCACTGACCGTCAATCTTCTCGGCGACGCGCAGGCGGCCGGCGTCGAGTTCGGCGAGGATGTTGTTGACCGCATCGCCGACGCGGGCCGGAGCGGTGCCGGGCTTCAGGTTGGCACGGTCTTCCCAGGCCTGGTCGATAAGGGTTTGCAGTTCGTGCATGGCGGTTTCCTTGGTTAATGTTTGTTTATAGCGATTCACAGAACGCAGCAATACGTCGTGCGGCTTCGAGGCATTCTTCAACACTGGCAACAAGAGCGATGCGGACAAAATCGCGGCCGGGGTTCGCGTCGGCAGCCAATCCCACATCACGCGCCAGATAACTGCCGGGCAGGACGCTCACATTATATTGGTGGCGCAGCAACCGGGTGAATTCCGTATCGGAGAGGCCGGTCGGCGTGACGGATGCCCACAAATAGAAGCCGGCATCGGGTTTTTCGGTGTGCAGATAGCGCGCGATGATGGGGGTGACCTGCTGGAATTTCTCGCCATAGAGTCGGCGGTTATCCTGCACATGCGCCTCGTCTCGCCACGCTGCCGCGCTGGCGGCTTGTACCGGTGGCGACATGGCGCAGCCCTGGTAGGTGCGGTAGAGCCAGAACTTCTTCAGGATGGCCGCATCGCCGGCGACGAAGCCGGAACGCATACCCGGCACGTTGGAGCGTTTCGACAGGCTGGAGAACATGACGAGGTTTTTGTAGTCGTCGCGCCCAAGTTTTCGGGCGGCTTCGAGCCCGCCGAGTGGCGGCTGCTTCTCGTCGAAATAAATTTCCGAATAGCATTCGTCGGCGGCGATGACGAAGCCGTAGCGGTCTGACAGCTCGAACAGCACCTGCCAGTCTTCCAGTGGCATCACCTTGCCGGTGGGGTTGCCGGGTGAGCAGACATAGACGAGTTGGCAGTCCTGCCAGATTTCCTCGGGTACGCTGGTCCAGTCCATCAGGTAATTGTTGGCTGGCGTGGTATTGAGAAAAAACGGCCGGGCGCCAGCCAGAAGCGCGGCACCCTCGTAGATTTGATAGAACGGGTTCGGCGAAATCACCACCGGTTTATTGTGCTTGGGCTCGATGACCGCCTGGGCGATGGCGAACAGCGCTTCGCGCGAGCCCGTTACTGGCAGCACTTGCGCGGCGATGTCGGGGGCCGGAATGCCATAACGCCGGGCGATCCAGTCGGCGATGGACTGGCGCAGGTCGTCGCTACCGTTGGTGGTGGGGTAGTTGGCCAGCCCGGCAAGATTGTTTGTCAGCGCGTCTTGAATCAGGCGCGGCGTCGGATGCTGGGGTTCGCCGATATGCAGCTTGATTTCCTTCATGCCAACCGGCGGTGTGCTGCCGGCGAAAAGCTCGCGCAGTTTCTCGAACGGATAGGAGTGGAGTTTGTCGAGGTTCGGATTCATGCCGCTTATCCCCGTGTATTCGACTGGCTGGGGAAACTGGCAAGCTCGACTGGTGCCGCCCGCTTCCAGCCCTTCTTGCGGTGTTCGGCAACGACGTTGGTAAAGATGCCACCGCGCACGTAGAAGCGCGCCGTGAGACGCATGAAGCGCGGCTTGGTGGCCTTGGCCAGGTCGTCAAGGATGCGGTTGGTCACGTCTTCGTGAAAGTGACCTTCTGCGCGGAAGCTCCAAGTGTAGAGCTTGAGGCTTTTCAATTCGACGCAAAGCTTGTCGGGCACATAGTCGAGCGTCAGCGTGGCGAAATCCGGTTGCCCGGTCTTGGGGCACAGGCAGGTGAATTCCGGGATTTCCATGTGGATCTGGTAATCCCGATGGGGGGCCGGATTGGGGAAGGTTTCCAGTGATTTTGCGGGGGCGCTGGTCATGGCTGACGGACTCGTTCAAAGGGCGTAAGCCATTATATGAGCCGCCGTCCCGCCACCGCCGACTTTTGGTTTTCCCACTCGGCAAATGTATATCTTTCGTCTAATTGACACCCTTTACTTGCAGGTAAAGAATGCTCGCTGTTGTAGTAGCCGCCTGATTCTTCGCTTTCTTAAGGGATGCGCAGGCTTCTGGCAGGATGTTTTTTTGCTGTGTGATGGTTGAGGTCTGTATGAAATTTGTCAGCAAAAGTTTTGCGCTGCTGTGCATCGGTTTACTCGGCAGTTGCTGGTGTCATGCTGAAAGTGACGGCGCGGGATGGGGGAGTGATGCGTTCGCGCTCAAAGGGTTTGGTACGCTGGGTTTTGCGCGCTCGAACGATGACTCGGCAGAATATGTGCGCGATCTTTCCCAACCTCACGGTCTCACGAGAAAATGGTCTTCGAAAGTTGATTCCTTGCTGGGGCTGCAAGCGAACCTGAAGCTGGGCACACAGACTGAAGGCGTGCTTCAGGTTATCAGTCGTTATCGCTACGACGGCAGTCATGATCCAGAAGTATCCTGGGCCTTCCTGCGCCACGATTTCACGCCCGATTTCCAGGCCCGTGTCGGCCGCCTGGGTACCGAGTTCTACATGCAGGCCGACTCCCGGCTGGTCGGGTACTCGAACACGACCGTGCGGCCACCCCCGGACTTTTATGGTCCGTTGGTGTTCAGCTACTTCGACGGACTCGATGTCAGCGCCAGCGCGCCGCTGGGAGACGGTCTGTTGCGCGGCAAGCTGTTCGCCGGCTACTCCCCGGAAAGGTCACCATTCGTCGATCCCATCACCTGGAACCTGAAGGGCTCACTCTTGGCGGGGGGGCATCTGGACTATTTCGTCGGCGCCTGGCAATTCCGGGCCGCTCATGCGCAGGTTCGTTTCGAACATGAATTGCCGCTGAACTATCTTGCCGGCTTCGATATTATCTCTCTGGTACCCGAACTGTCCGCCAAAGACAAGACTGCCCGCTTTGATTCGCTGGGCGTGATCTATGACCAGGGCCCACTGCAGATTCAGGCGATGCTGGGGCGGGTCGGTTACAACTCTGCGTCTTACGAAGATTCCAAGGCGGCGTTTGTCATCGCCTCTTACCGCGTGGAGCAGTTCACTCCTTATGTGGGCTACTCGGTAACCAAGTCTTCGGCAAGTTCGATCAAGACCACCCTGCCTTGGCCGGGTGGTGCGGCAATTATTGCGGGGGCGCAAACGCTGACTGCCGCGACCCACTCCGACCAGCACACGGTGACGCTGGGTACGCGCTGGGACTTTTATCGGAACCTTGCGCTCAAGGCGCAGCTCGACATGGTGCGCGGGCAGCGGGAATCGGTGTTCCCGTTTCGGGGTGACGATCTGTCGCGGTGGGATGGACGCATGAACGTCTTCAGCGTCGCTCTCGATTTTGCCTTCTGATCCGGCCATGAGAATTTTGCGTCGTTTCTCGGTCCTGGCAGTCCTGAGCCTCCTGTATTGCTCGTGTGCACTGGCTGATCTGGTCGTGGTGGTCGATGCTAAGTCCGGCGTCGATCGACTGACGCAAGACGAGGTGATTAATATTTTCCTCGGCCGCTATCGCAAGCTGCCGACAGGGGTTGCCGCGATACCGGTGGACCAACCGCTTGACAGTGGCTTGCGCGGTGAGTTCTACCGGAAGCTGGTGAACAAGGATCTTGCCGAGATCAATGCTTATTGGGCGCGACTTTATTTTTCCGGCAAGACCACGCCCCCGATCCAGGCAACGTCGGCGGCGGAGGTTCTGGCACGGGTTGTCGGTAGCGCGGGGGGCATCGGTTACATAGAGAAAAACCAGGTCGATGCCCGTGTGCGCATTGTCTGGTCGCTTTCGCCCTAGATCCTGCCACCGGGACGTGACCATGATTCGGCTGTCAAGACAAGGGATTGTCTTCCGTGCGATTTTGATCACGATGCTGGCTTTCATTGTTGCCAGCATCGGGTCGATCGCATTTACGGCTTACGCGACGAGCGAGCGTGCCAACCAGACCATCAATACCCGGCTCAATCAGCTACTCGATACCGTGCAGAGTACGGTCAAGATTGCCTGCTTTCTGAATGACGGCGATCTCGCCAAGGAAGTGGCACTCGGCCTGCTGAGCAACTCCGAAGTCTTGCAGGTGACCATCAAGGCCAGCGATCTGACCCTGGCCGAGGTGAATCGGAATGATCCCCCGCGTGCGTTGACCGGTAATCTGGTGGTGCTGGAGCGCAAGGTATCTTCGCCTTTCAGTGCGAACCAGACGGTGGGGTCGGTGATCCTTACCCCCAATCCGGAGGTGATCACCACGCTCAGAAATGACGATATCTTGTTGGCGGCCAAGCAGTTGGCATGGCAACTCAGCTTCGTTTCGATCATCATCATTGCGGCGATGATCATCTTTTTCGTGCAACCCATCTCACGCATCTCGCGGGCGCTCCATCAGATGAACCCGGCGGCGGGGGAGCGGCTGGTCATACCGGCCGGCCATACCGATAGCGAGATTGGCTTGCTCGTCATAAATGTCAATCAACTCGCAGACCGGCTAGTCGCTTCATTGCAGGAATCGCGCGAGGCCCGCAGCGCGGCGGAAGCGGCTTCGAGCGCCAAGAGCGCTTTCCTCGCCAACATGAGCCATGAAATCAGAACGCCGATCAATGCCGTGCTGAGCCTGGCGCGGATCGGTGCGCGCGACACTACTGCCGGCGCGGGTCGCGATAACTTCAGCCGCATTCTCGATGCCGGCGAGCATCTGCTGGGAGTGGTCAACGACATTCTCGATTATTCGAAAATCGAGGCCGGCAAGTTTTCCATCGAAGCGGCGCCATTCAGCCTGGCTGCCGTCATCGCCAATAGCAGCAGTTTCGTCACCGGTATGGCACGGCAGAAGGGGCTGGTCTTCGAGGAGCAGCATGCGCCGGATCTGCCGGCCTGGCTGCTGGGCGATGTTCAGCGTGTGCTGCAGATCCTTGTCAATCTGCTGTCGAATGCCGTCAAGTTCACCGAGCAGGGCGTGGTGCGCCTCGGCGTGACGCAGGAGGGTGAAACCACCTGTTTCAAGGTCGTCGATACCGGGATCGGCATGACGGCAGAGCAGCTCGCCCGGCTTTTCAACCCCTTTGAACAGGCGGATAGTTCGACCACGCGCAAGTATGGCGGCACTGGTCTGGGGCTGGCCATCAGCCAGCATCTCGCCCACTTGATGGGCGGCGCAATCACGGTGGAGAGTGTGCTGGGGCAGGGCAGCACGTTTACCTTGCGCCTGCCGTTGCCGGAAGCAGCCGCTCCAATTGGGTTAGCCGAGCGTGGCAGTCAGCGCGGCTTGCCGGGAAGTCGCCTCGATGGCCTCAGGGTGCTCGCTGCGGAGGATGTCGAGGTCAACCGTTTCATTCTGGAAGACCTGCTCGTCGAGGCAGGAGCCTCCTGTGTTTTTGCCGAGAATGGCCGACAAGCCGTCGCGTGTGTTGTTGCCGACCCTGCGGCCTTCGACATCGTGCTGATGGATGTGCAGATGCCGGAAATGGATGGCTACGAGGCGACGCGCCGCATTCGTGAAATTGCACCTGAACTGCCGGTGATCGGGCTGACTGCTTACGCCTTGTCCGATGAGCGAAAAAATTGCCTCGATGCCGGCATGGTTGATCGGGTGACCAAGCCGATTGATCCGGCTGTCCTGGTCACGGCCATCCTCCAGTGGTCGCGGCGGGCGCCTGATGAGCCCTGCCTGGCAGACAATTCCGCTGCCAGGCGGCCGCCTTCCTCTGGTTTGCCCGTCGAAGCAGCGGGCGAAATCGACTGGCAAATGCTCCATGAGCATCATCGGGGCAATGCCACCCTGATCCGCAAGATTGTGCAACTCGCCTACGAAACCAACCGCGACGTGGCGGTGAAGCTGCGCGAGCTTGCTGCTGCGAAAGACTTTGCGGCACTGGCCTTTCTCGCCCATAAAGTCCGTGGGGTTGCCGGCAATCTGTCGGCTGGTGCTGCGCAAACGCTGGCGATGGAAATCGAAGCAGCAGCAAAAGCGCAGGATGTTGCCTGCTTCTCCCAGGCGTATCGGCTTGCTGAAAAATTTCAAATCATCCTCACGGAGTTGGAAGGGCGTATGGCAACCGCCTAGTTGCCCGAGGATGAGGATTGGAAAGAATAGCCGTCCCGCCAGCGCCGACTTTTTGGCCTCAGTATTCTCAGGCTATCCAGCGCAAGAGACCCAGTGCGACGAAGCCACTGGCAATCGTCAGCAGGGTGTTGCGCCAGCGGGCGGCGACCGCGATGGCGATGAGGCCCGCCCAAAGTCGTGAGTTGTGGATGCCGAAATCGATCTTGCCGGCAACCAGCAGAAGTTCGGGGGCGACCAGCGCGGTGAGGGCGGCGATGGGCACGAACGGCAGCCAGCGGATGAACCAACTCGGCGGCCGGTAATGGCCTTCCAGTCCGATGAAGGAGTAGCGGATGGCGAAGGTGATGAGTCCGCAGGCGATCCAGAGCAGCATGAACCCCGTCATGGTTTCTTCCCTTGGGCGAACGCACCTGCGCCCAGTCCTGCTAGCGCCGCAGCGAACAGCCCGGTCTTGTAGGGCAGGGTAACCAGCAGGATGGCGACGGCACCGGCGGTCAGGGCCGCGATCAGGCGGGCGCGGCTGTCGATCAGTGGCACGACGATGGCGATGAAGGTGAGTGGCAGGGCAAAGTCGAGGCCGAGGTCGGGCGGCAGTTGGGCGCCGATCAGCACGCCGGCCAGGGTGGACAGCTGCCAACCGGCCCAGAGGGCGAAGCCGGAACCGAAAAGTATCCAGTGCGCCTGTGGCGAGCGTGGCTCGGCAAGCAGGTGGGG
>CAJBAP010000286.1 GCA_903950295.1 uncultured Rhodocyclaceae bacterium | reverse complement strand
GTGTTTGCTGCAAGGTGGCGAAGTCGCCGATGATGACCGTTTCGGCCAGTGTGGCTGGCAGGGTTTCCAGTTCCTTGGCCAACTCGATTTGCAAGTCCGCGCGTACCTCCGCAGCTTCCTGCCGGGCAGAGACGAACACCATCGCACTGCCAGCTACCAGCAGTGCGACGCTGGTCGTCACCAGCAGCCTGCCGATGAGTGACAGCTTGCCCCAGAGTGACTGGATCGGGCGCACGCTACTTGAGATCCTTGATCAGGGTGTTCCGGTAAAAATCCGTGTAACTCTTGTAGTCCTCGGGACTGGAAGCCCGAAAACCGTAGGGCGGTTTCTGACCGATGGTCTGGGCCGTGGCTTCAAGTACGCGCAAACCATCGGGGTCGACCTCCATCCCGTCGATGGCGGCCCTGACGGCGGCGGCACTGACCTTGGAGACACGCGGATGCACGGCGATGGGCAGGTTGTAAAACCTGGCTGACTCCCAGAGTACCCGGTATTGGATCTGTTCCCGCTGCGCGAACGTCTTCATGACCTGGTTATTCACGCCGGCGGCGATGACGCGCCCCGCCTTCAACTGCCCCATGATGCCTTCCTGGTTGCCACCGAAAATCGAGTTGACGTTGACGCCCTGGCGGAGCAACTGATCCATTGGCACGGCATAACCGACAAAGGCATTCGGCGAGGGGAAGCCCACATCCCGGCCTTCGAGATCTTTGAGGTGCTTGATGGGGGAGTCCGCCAGTGTGACGATTTGTCCGGTGATGGCTTCGTCGAGCGGCCGCAGGATCACCTGGTAGTTGGCGCGTGCCATTTTGGGTTGGAAGATGTGGTTGGAATAGACGAAATCGTATTCCCCGCGCTCCGTGGCCTCGCTGGATTCTGGCGCACTGCGCGCCAGCTTGAGTACCAGTTCGATGCCGGTCTTGCGCTGGACATAGTCGAGGATCGGATTCCAGTACTGGGCGGTGAGCACCGCGCTGCGTTGGGACAGCACGCCGAATGAATAGGTTTCAGCACTGGCCGGGGTGGCTGTGATCAATCCCGCAAGCAGGGTGACGATGAGTAGTCGAATGACAGAGAACATGGTGCTCTCCTTTGCAAGGTGGCCCGGATATGGCAACGGGCACGGATGAGGTGGGCTGATTCTAATCCTCATGGGGAAATAGTCGGCGCTGGCGGGACGGCAGAGGTCCTACAGATGGGCTTCCTGATAGTCGAGAATTTCCTCGAGGTGGTGCATCACTTCGTCGCTGATCTCATTCTCGCGCCAGAGGCGGATAAGTTCGCGGCGTTCGGCCTGGATCGCGGCATGGCGCAGGCGCATTTCCAGTTCGGTGCGCGGTGTCAGGGCCACGCCGTCGGGGGCGGCGAGCATGATGCGGTCGGTGATTTCGGCGCGCAGGCGATCGGCCCATTCGCGTGGCGCATTTTCACCGACCATCAGTGCGTCGATGGCCGAGAGTGCCACCGTGCTCATTGCGGCGCGCACGCGCTGCTGCTCCTTGTGCAAATCCCAGTCGGAACCGACCTTGAGTTTGCGGATCAGGGGGGGCAGGCTCAAGCCTTGTCCCACGAGCGTCAGGGCGATCACGAAGAAGGTGATGAAGATGACCAGTTCGCGTTGCGGGAAGGGTTTGCCGTTGGGCAGCACGACAGGCAGGGCCAATGCGGCGGCGATCGAGACGATGCCGCGCATGCCGCACCAACTGATGATGCCCAGTTCCCTTTTTCTGAGGCGCGACTCGCTCTCGCGCAGGCTGCCGGAGAGCCAGCGCGGCAGGTAGGCGACCGGATATACCCAGGCGAAGCGCACGGCGATGGCGACCGTACTGACCACCAGCCCCAGCCAGAGCAGATGGCCGAGCGTGTACATGTTGAGCTTTTCCACCACGTCGGACATCTGGATGCCGATCAGGATGAAAATCAAACTGTTGAGCATGAATACCAGGATGCTCCAGACTGCGCGCGCGAGGATGCGCATTTCGGCCGAGACGATATCGGG
>CAJBAP010000285.1 GCA_903950295.1 uncultured Rhodocyclaceae bacterium | reverse complement strand
TGTTCCATCGCGTCATCAACGGCTTCATGATCCAGGGCGGCGGCATGAGCGTGGGCATGAAGGAAAAAGAGACGCGCGACCCGGTCGAAAATGAGGCCGCCAATGGCCTGAAGAATGACCGTGGCACCGTTGCCATGGCGCGCACCTCCGATCCGCACTCGGCTACCGCCCAATTTTTCATCAACCTTTCCGATAATGATTTCCTCAACCATACCGCACCGTCGGGCCAGGGCTGGGGTTACTGCGTATTCGGTCGAGTCGTCGACGGCATGGACGTGGTGGACAAGATCAAGAACGTCAAGACCGGCAACAAGGGTTTTCATCAAGACGTGCCGGTCGAAGATGTGGTGATCGAGAAAGCCGAAGTCGTCGCCTGAGGCGTCGGCAGCCGTGCCGCAAAAGCGTAGCGAACTGGCGTTATTCGTCTCGGACCTGCATCTTTCTCCGGGCGCACCCGCCACGGTCGAGCGCTTTCTGAAGTTTCTTGCCGGCCCGGCACAGGCTGCCGCCAGCCTGACCATACTCGGCGATCTGTTCGAATACTGGGCAGGTGACGACGACCTCGCCGACCCTTTCAACGCCCGCATCGTCACCGCCTTGCGTGCAGTGGCCGATGCCGGTGTGCTTGTCTCCTTCATGGCCGGCAACCGGGATTTTCTCATCGGCGACAGCTTCGCCACGGCCGCCGGGCTCAGTTTGCTTCCCGACCCCTCTGTGCGCAATATCGCAGGCGTGGCATGCTTGCTCACCCACGGCGACACCCTATGCACCGATGACGCCGACTATCAGGGCTTTCGTCGCCAGGTACGGGATCCCGCGTGGCAAAGCAGCTTTCTGGCGCGACCGCTCGCTGATCGCAAGGCGGAAATCGATGCGTTGCGGCAGCGTAGCGAGCGCGAAAAGAAAATCAAGCCGCTGTACATCATGGATGTGAATGCCGATGCGGTCGTTGCCGCCCTGCGCCGGCACCAGGCATCCATCCTCATCCACGGCCACACGCATCGCCAAGGCCAGCACACCCACAACGTCGACGGCCAAACCTGCCAACGCTGGGTGCTCGGTGACTGGCATGCCGATCGTGGCAGCATCCTGGCCTGCTCTACCGATGCCTGGCGCTTCATCGACTGAAAAGTCGGCGCTGGCGGGACGGCAATAACCCCTCCAGACAACCCTCCCATGGCCCTCAAATCGACCATCTTCAAGGCGACCGTCAACATCGCCGACATGGATCGCCCCTACTACGGCGAACACACTCTCACGCTCGCGCGCCATCCCTCCGAAACCGACGAGCGCATGATGGTGCGCCTGCTGGCCTTTCTCATGTTTGCCGACGAGCGTCTCGACTTCGGCCGCGGCCTGTCGACCGACGACGAACCGGCGTTATGGCAGAAGAATTATTCCGGCGTGATCGAACGCTGGATCGAGGTCGGCTTGCCCGATGAACGCACCCTCCGCAAGGCGGCTGGGCGAGCAGCCGAGGTTATCGTCCTCGTCTATGGCGGCAGGGCAGCCGAGCTCTGGTGGGGCAAGGAAGGTCGGGGTTTGTCACGCCTGACCAACCTGCGCGTATTGGCCGTCGATGTCGAACAATCCACAGCACTCGCCGCGCTGGCCGAGCGCGGCATGCAACTGCAATGCACGATTCAGGATGGTCAGATCTGGGTCACCAACGGCCCGCAAACCGTGCTGATCGAACCCCGCACCCTCACCCAATGACATTTACACCGTGAAAATGCAGGAGAATGACGGTCTCGCTGAATGAAGGGTTCGTGATGAGTGTGCATTCCAATCGGTTGCTGGTCGCCCCTGCACGGCAGAACGGGAAGATTGCTCTGCGCGGCCTGATGCTGCTGGCAATATCGGCCATCGTGGCCGCGGGGCTCTGGGCCTGGCTCGGCCGTGGCGAGGCGCCCAAACCCAAGGGTCCCGGCATCGTTCCCGTGACCAGTGCCCTGGTGACGGTGACAGACGTTCCGGTACGCCTGAGCGCCAACGGTACGGCAACGCCGTTGCAGTCGGTGGACGTGCGCGCCCAGATCAGCGCGACGATCAAGGCCGTGCATGTCAAGGAAGGTCAGTACGTCCGTCAGAGTGATCGCCTGTTTTCCCTGGATGTCCGTACCGAGAGCGCTAATCTCGGCAAGGCTGAAGCGCAACTGATCAAAAGCCGCGCCGACTTGGCCAATGCGGAACGAAATCTTCAGCGCCAGCGTGAATTGTTCAGCCAGAAGTTCATCTCGCAGACGGCCCTCGATGCCGTGCAAAACCAGGTCGACAGCCTCGGTGCCCAAGTGGCAGCGGATCGGGCATCAGTGGAATCCAGCCGGGTGGCGCGTGGCTTCGGCGAAATCATCGCCCCCATTGCCGGCCGCATCGGTACCGTGACTGTCTATCCGGGCAGCCTGGTACAACCCAGTGGTGCGGCGCTCGTCAGCATCACGCAGATCGATCCGATCAATGTCAGCTTTACGTTGCCAGAACGCGAGTTGCCGGCGCTGCAAAAATCGCTTGGTAGCGGCGCGCTCGCCGTCACGGCACAACTCGATGGGGAAGCCTACGAGGGACGGTTGATCTTTGTAGACAACAGCATCGACAGCGGCAGCGGCACGATTCGGCTCAAGGCGGTGTTTGCCAACCCCAGTGGCAAACTCTGGCCGGGCATGTTCGTCACCGTGGCCCTGTCGCCACGCACATTGACTGGCGCACTCTCGGTGCCGGCGCAGGCCGTGCAAACCGGGCCGGAAAAGAAGTTCCTGT
>CAJBAP010000284.1 GCA_903950295.1 uncultured Rhodocyclaceae bacterium | reverse complement strand
CTGGCGAGCCTGTCAAACCTGATTTTCAAATCCGGTCTGGTCATTGCCATCGGCGGCAAGCCGCTGGCACGCCGCGTATTGCCCGGGCTCGTCGCAATCGGCGTAGGATTTGTCGGAGGTATCGCACTGCTGGTCTGAAGTCGCTTCGTATTCGCTTTCCTCGGCCCACCCCCGGGTAGAAAGGATCGCTGTCATGCATACACAAGCTATTCGCCCCCCCGCCGTTTCCGGCATGTTCTACCCTGGCGATCCCGCCGTTCTGGCAGCAGAAATCAATGCCCTGCTGGCTAATGCCGTCCCGCCAGCGCCGACTTTTCTACCCCCCAAGGCCCTGATTGCACCTCATGCCGGTTACATCTATTCAGGCCCCGTCGCCGCCAGTGCTTATGCGCTCCTTGTGCCACATGCGGCGACGATTCGGCGGGTCGTCTTGCTCGGCCCCTGCCATCGCGTCGCCGTACGCGGCCTGGCAGTTTCCAGTGCTCTGAGCTTCGAAACGCCACTAGGCACGGTACCCATCGACCAGGCAGCCAATGCCGCTGCGTTAAAACTGCCTCAGGTAGTGCGTCACGATGGTGCCCATGCCGCCGAACATTCTCTGGAAGTGCAATTGCCCTTTTTGCAACAAGCACTGGACGACTTCAGCCTCGTCCCCCTCGCCGTTGGTTATGCCACCCCCGATGAAGTGGCCGAGGTGCTGGAATTGCTCTGGGGCGGCCCGGAAACACTGATCGTCATCAGTTCAGACCTGTCGCACTACCATCCCTACACCGACGCCCAGCATCGTGACCGCCATACCGTCGACGCCATTACCCACCTGCACCTGCTACTCGATCAGGAGCAGGCCTGCGGTGCTGCCGCGATCAATGGCCTCATCGAGGTGGCGCAGCGACGCGGCTTGCAACCCCAACTACTCGACCTGCGCAATTCCGGCGACACGGCCGGCGACAAATCACGCGTGGTCGGCTACGCCAGCTTTGCCTTCACGGAACCCGAGCATGCCTGATGATCTGGCTGCACTGGGCTCAGCCCTGCTGAGCCGTGCCCGCAACGCCATCACTGCGGATTTCGATATGCCGGCACAACAAGAACCAGAGCACGCTGCGCTCGAGCAGCCCGGTGCCACCTTCGTCACACTCACCCAAAACGGTAATCTGCGCGGCTGCATTGGTTCGCTCGAAGCCTGGCGGCCACTCGATGCCGACGTGCGCGCCAACGCCCGCGCCGCCGCCTTCCGCGATCCACGCTTCAATCCGCTCAGTCGCGACGAACTCCCCCATACCCGCGTCGAGGTGTCGCTGCTAACTCAGCCCGTGCCGCTCAACTTCACAGACGAAGCCGATGCCATCTGCCAGTTGCGCCCCAATGTTGACGGCATGATCTTCGAATACCACGGCCGGCGCGGCACCTTCCTCCCGCAGGTGTGGGAAAGTTTGCCTGAACCGCACGAGTTCTTCGCCCATCTCAAGCAGAAAGCCGGCTTCGCTGCCGGCTTCTGGTCGCCCGAGGTGAAGCTCTACCGCTACGAAGTACAGAAATGGAAAGAGCCGGAGAAATCCTGACGGGCACCCCCGCTCGCTGGTGGCACACCTTACCTGACGGCCGCATCCAGTGCGACCTCTGCCCGCGCGACTGCAAGCTGCACGAGGGCCAGCGTGCCGCCTGCTTCGTGCGAGCGAACCAGGGTGGACGGATGCTCCTCACCACCTACGGGCGCAGTTCCGGTTTCTGCATCGACCCCATCGAGAAGAAGCCGCTCAACCACTTCTATCCCGGCTCGAGCGTTCTCTCCTTCGGCACCGCCGGCTGCAACCTCGCCTGCAAGTTTTGCCAGAATTGGGATATCTCGAAATCGCGCGACATGGATCGACTGATGGACACCGCCAGCCCGGCAGTCATTGCGCAAGCCGCGCAACGCTACGGCGCCAAGAGTGTCGCCTTCACCTACAACGACCCGGTGATCTTTGCCGAATACGCGATGGACACGGCCGACGCCTGCCACGCTCTCGGCATTCAGACGGTGGCGGTCACGGCCGGCTACATGCACCTGCCGGCGGCGCGCGAGTTTTACGCCAGGATGGATGCCGCCAACATCGACCTGAAAGCCTTCACCGACGAGTTCTACTTCAAGCTCTGCGGCGGACATCTGCAGACGATCCTCGACGTCATCGCGATGGCGCACCACGAGACGAGCTGCTGGATCGAGCTCACCACGCTGCTGATCCCCGGCAATAATGACTCGGACACGGAACTCAGAAAACTGGCGGAATGGTGTTTCAAGGAACTCGGCCCCTATGTGCCGCTGCACTTCTCGGCCTACCACCCCGACTACAAACTGGATGCCCCGGCCACGCCGCCGACCACGCTGGCCCGCGCCCGCCAGATCGCACTGGATGCTGGCCTACGCTACGTCTATACCGGTAACGTGCATGATCGCACCGGCGACGCCACGCTTTGCCCCGGCTGCGGCAAGGCCGTCATCGAACGCGACTGGTACGAAATCCTCAACTACGCGCTGGACGACTCAGGCCATTGCCAGCACTGCGGCACCACCATCGCCGGCCGCTTCGCACATTTCGACAAAGCTTTCGGCGCACGGCGAATTTCAGTCCATTTGGGTGCCTGAGGGGCGCCTGAAAAAGTCGGCGCTGGCGGGACGGCGGGTTGTTAATGAGCGAACCCGGCCTCGCGTTGGTGTCGAATGGCCAGGATCAATACAGCGTCGTGCTCCACTTCGTAACTGTAGAGGGCAACATAGCCAGTTCTTCCACGCGAAACGACCAACTCACGAAGATCATCTTCTACGTGACGACCAATCAGAGGGTGACGCTTCAAGATCGCCACCGCCTCAGTAATCAAATCAACGGTCACGCTGGCTGCTACTGGATCAGAGTCAATCAGAAAGTCAGTGAGTCGATCCAGATCAGAAAAAGCCCGCGGAGAATATATCAGGCGTGCCATGAGCGCGATTTGGGTTTGGAGACCTTATTCCCCGAAACTTTCGCTTTCAGAAAAGCATGGACTTCATCGGCATCCAAGCCTTTGCCAGTTTCAATCATCTCCTCTCTGGCCGTCTTGGCATCGGCAATAAGGCGAATACGTTGTTCCGCAGCCTTAGCAGCCTGTTCGATGGCTGAAACCATGAAGGCATGGGGCGATACGCCAAGCTCATGGGCTGCGCTGGCAGCACGTTTTTTTAACTCATCGGGCAATTTCAAAGACGTTGTAGTCATGAGCACTCTCCTGATTCAAAGTGTTACCAAAGTAACACCACCTGATCGGCAATGCAAATTGTATTGGTCAATGGTCGGCCTTGGACTGAACCGCTCGCGTGGTAGGGAGGTTGCTGGGCCGTAGCAGGAATTGCAGAGAGATAAGTGGTTTGCGGCGGCAGGTGAGGCAAGGCCGTAATCGGATGCGACTGCTACGAAATCCTCAACTACGCGCTGGACGACTCAGGACATTGCCAGCACTGCGGCACCGCCATTGCCGGCCGCTTCGCGCATTTCGACAAACCCTTCGGCGCGCGGCGGATTCCCGTCCATCTGGGCACCTGAAAAAGTCGGCGCTGGCGGGACGGCGGGTTGTGTCCATGAAACGGCGCTCAGACCCTAGCCACGAATGAGTACTTCAGACTGGGAAGAGACGTTTGCCTTTCAAAGGTGGCAGACTCCACCGTACCCACTGCCGATCTTCCCCGCCTTGCACCATCTACGTCGGCAACATGGCAGATTAGAGACCGTCAGCAGGAATGACTTTGCCGTTATTGTCCGAGACAATCACCCTGCCTTGTCCAGCCGGACAGCAAACCAGAACGTACTCCCCTCGCCAATCTTGCTGCTGACCCCGATGCTGCCGCCCATCAACTCGACCAGACGTTTGCAAATAATCAACCCTAGTCCGGTACCGCCGTATTTGCGGGTCACAGACCCATCCACTTGTTCAAACAGGGTGAAGAGATGATGCTGATCGTCAGCAGCGATGCCAATACCAGTATCCTGCACTTCAAAGCGCAGCCTGACATCACCCGATGTTTCCTTGGCCACCTGAGCGCGTAGCGTCACCGAACCATCATCCGTGAACTTGATCGCATTCTCGATCAGCGTAGCCAGCACCTGTCCCAGGCGCACGGGGTCACCCACAAGTGTGTGTCCGGTAACTTCCGGGGCAATATCGAGGTTGAAATGTACGCCTTTCACTTCGGCTTTCTGCCCGATGTGAGTCTGGAGATTGTCCAGAACCGTTTCCATCATGAAGGTGTCCCGATCCAGGGTGAAACGCTCCGCCTCCATCTTGGAAATATCGATCAGGTTATTGAGGAGCAACAACAGGCGGTCGGCCGACGCCATCGCCTTGCCGAGCAGTTCGTTGGTTTTCGGATCGGTCACTCGACGCAGGGCCACTCCTGTCATCCCCATGATGCCGTTCATTGGTGTCCGCAACTCATGGCTTATATTGGCAAGAAACATGCTTTTGGCCCGGCTGGCGGCCTCGGCAGCCTCCTTGGCAATAGACAAAGCCACCGTGCGATCTTCCACCAGCCGTTCCAGATGATGCCGATGCTGTTCAAGTTCAACCTCTGCTTGTTTGTGGTCAGTGATGTCCATAAAACACCAAAGGCTTTCACCTGTAGCCACATTCAAACTCTCGCCACTGACATCGACATATATGCGTGAACCATCCTTTCGGACATGTTCAACCTCATCTCGATACGTGTGTCCCTTTGAAAGCGCGGAGTAAGCCGCAGCACCGAAGGCAAGGTAGGTCTTCTCGCTCGAATAGTTTCGACGTGTAGGCGTTCCGGCCAGTTCTCCTTGAGCGTAACCGAGCATTGCTTCAAAAGCCGGATTGGCCCAAACGATATGACGATCCCTGACGGTAACAATTCCGATGAGCTTGTTTTTTAGAATTGCCTGTTGCTCCGCAACGAGACGCTCGACTTGATCTTGAACTTGCTTGCGTTCGGTGATGTCATGAATGATTGAGACGAGGATCGCTTGATCGTTGATGGTAATGGGGGTGGAATGAACCTCGACGGTTCTGATTTCACCACTGGCCAGACGATGCGGAAAGACGAAGTAGTTGCACTGATCTGTTGCCGCTGCCTGCCGTTCTGTGGCGACCTGTTCGGGGTCCAGTTGGTTGATGTCCTGAATGCTCATCGCGCACAACTCGTCATGTGACCAACCGTAGAATTTCTCGGCAGCCGCATTGGCGTCCAGTATTCGACCGCTCGACGGTTCGATCTGAAGAATGATGGCATTGTTGTGGCTGATCAGCTTGCGGAAGCGTTGTTCGCTTTCACGCATCGCCGCTTCAAGTCGATCATGTTCTGCATTCCAGGCGGTTTGACGCCGTACGGCATATCGATAGGTAACGAACCCGCCAATCTGTAACAGGAGCAGTACCAAATAGGTTCCGCTGACCCGCTTCCACCATGATTCACGTAACGCTGACATGGGCAGGGCAACAAACAAGGTGGCGGAAAAGTTCGGCAAGCGGTGAAATACATTCAGGAAGTCCGGGCCATCCAGACTGCTCTGCCCCTGGACGTAGCCCTGCATTGGGAATCCCGTCTCCCGCAGGTGATTGATCAGCGCCCCGGTTCTTGGTTTCCCATAGACTTGCTGAAGCGGCAGATCGGCTGGCACAGGATAGCGGCTCAACAGGAAACCATTGTCGCGCATGAGCCCGATCGCGGCCTTGGCGGTGATGGGGGCTTCGACCCAAGCCGAGCGCAGATAATCGTGGGTCAGATTGGCACTCAAGATGTAGCGCAACTTCCCCTGACGATCCTTGATGGCATAGCGGAGCGGGACAATCACCACGTTGCTGACCACACCCACCAGAGGCTGACCAATCTGCTGCTCCCGTCCCTGCTTCAGTTCATCAATATAGGTGATGAATGAGGTTTCCTTGGCCAGGGATGCGTGGGTTGAACCTGGTGCGGTCTTGGCAGTCAATAACAGTTCGCCATCAGGCTGGATGAGCGTGACGTTGAATAGCTCGGCATGAATTTCCCGAAACCGTTTGACCTGGAGGTACGCCTGGTCAAGATTTATCTGCTCGTTCTGGCGCGTCAGGTCTTCTGCCAGACCCTGCAAGGCAGCGTTCAAATGGGTGAAATAACCGTCGGTGGCCTGCGCTTCCAATGTGGTGATGGTGGTCAGATTGCTGACGGCGTCGGCCTTCTCATCGATCCAGGCGTACCAGCCGATAGCCGCCGCCGAGAGGAAGAGCAGCACTGTCAGGATGGCGGCTGTACGGGTGAAGTTTTGGATAGACGATTGACCGCGTATTCCCTGTCCCGGATGTGGGGGTGAATGATCTGAGATCATGCCAACCCTCCTATTGCAAACCGCCGTTTATGCGGGGGGGGGGGGGGGGG
>CAJBAP010000283.1 GCA_903950295.1 uncultured Rhodocyclaceae bacterium | reverse complement strand
TAATTGACACTTGTGATGGCCTGTCTCAGACTTCGTCCGTCCATCGAAAACCTTTTCTCCAACCTATGACCAACAAAGCTTTTCGCACCATCACGCCTGAGCTCGAAACGCTCACGACCGAACCCTACTACCAGCCGGTTACCGACGAGGTCGCGCTGTTCGAAGCCGCCGCCAGCCGGTGCCTGCCTGTATTGCTGAAAGGCCCGACCGGTTGTGGCAAAACGCGCTTTGTCGAATACATGGCGTGGAAGCTCAAGCGGCCGCTCGTCACGGTGGCCTGCCATGACGATCTGACCACGGCCGATCTGGTTGGGCGCTATCTCATCATCGGCGACGACACGGTCTGGCTCGATGGCCCGCTGACAGCTGCCGTGCGTGCCGGCGCGATTTGTTACCTCGACGAAATTGTTGAGGCACGCAAGGACACCACGGTCGTCATCCACCCGCTGGCCGATACGCGCCGTGCGCTGGCGGTCGACAAGCTTGGCGAGTTGATTCCCGCACCGCCCGAGTTCTTGCTGGTGATCTCCTACAACCCTGGTTACCAGAGCGTGCTGAAAGAAATCAAGCCGAGTACGCGCCAGCGCTTTGTCGCGCTCGAATTCGCGTATCCGAATGCCGAGGTCGAAGCGCAGATTGTCGCTACCGAAGGGGGCATCGACATCGAACGGGCGAAACAACTGGTGAAGCTCGGCGAGTTGACGCGCAACCTCAAGGGGGCCGGTCTCGACGAAGGCGCCAGTACGCGCCTGCTGGTGCATGCCGCCCAGTTGATGGGCGCCGGCATGACAGCAACGGTCGCCAGCACGGCGGCGGTGGCACGGGCGCTGACCGATGACCCGGACATGACGCAGACACTCGATGATCTGGTGCGGGCGGTGTTTTAGTGGCTGAAGGAAGCGGGAATAGTGAAGGTGGCGAACGGCGCCTTTTCGATCACGAACTGGAAGAAAAACTCGACGCACTGTTGTTTGCCGCACCTTCGCACCGCGCCATCGATCGGCTGGCAAGCCTGCTAGCCCCTTTGCCGCGCGTCCATCAGGATCTCGTGCTGCACTGGGCCGGTGTCGCCGCCCAAACCAACTCCGAAATTGGCCACCTGATCGCCATGCTGGCGCCGAATGCGCTGGCGCGTATCAATGCCAGTGATACGGGGGCCTTCGAAGCCTGGGCGCTGACGGGCCTCGACAGCTACGACAAGGAAGGTCTGCGCCCGGCAGTGGAGCGCCTGCGCGATCTGGATGGCTTTATCGCCATCCGCGAGGGGCGTTTGTTCGCGCGCTTTGCCGAGGTTGAGCAGCGACTCAGTCGTTTTGTCCTCGGCCTCGCGGGGCGGCCGCTGGCACTGAAAGCAGGCGCTTACCCCTGGACCGATACCGAGACCATTTTCCTGCCCGAACGTATCGCTCATTTCAACGCGGCCGAAGACAATCGCGCGCTTTACAAGGCGCTCGCTGTCCAACTATGGGCGCAGACGCGTTATGGCACATTCAGCGTCGACCTTGAGGCTGCACTCAGTCGCTGGCCAGATCAACTTGGGCGTGATGACGCCTTGAGCTGGCTGGCTGCACTGGAGGCCGTGCGGCTGGAGGCTTGCATCAGCCGCGACCTGCCCGGCTTGGGAGCGTCACTGGCCGCCCTGCGGGGCGCCTGGCCGGATGAATTGAACGTGGCGCTACCCGCCTTGCAGGCGCCCGCCGCCACGATCGACGTGACGCTCACCTGGCTGGCCGTATTCATGGAAAAACATGCCGTCCCGCCAGCGCCGACTTTTATCGGCCGGCTCGACCCGGCGGTGGCCGGTCGTGTGCGTGACGAGCGCATCGCGCGTGAAACCGAAATCCTCCGCAAGGCACTGGGAGCATTGAAAGGCACAGCGGGCAAGAAGCCGGCGAAGCCGTCCGAGTTCACCGCGCAGTTGAAGACGGAAACCGGCGAGATCGAGATCCGTCTCGATGGCGAGGTGGTGAAGTTGCCGCCGGATGCCCGCGCCGCCGCCACTTCACTGGTGCAGGATCTGAGCGAAGTACCACCCGAAGCGCTGACGGCGGCCGGCGATGGTTTGTGGAATCCGACCGGCAAGGAGTTGGGCCTGCCCGAGCAGACCAACGATCGAAATGCGGATTTTCGCTACGATGAGTGGGACTATCGCCGCAACGCCTATCGGCGCCAGTGGTGCCACGTCTATGTGACTGACGTGCAGGCGGGCGATGGCAGCTTTGTCGGCGAGGTGAAGCAACGCTATGCACCCTTCATCCAGCAGATCAAGCGGCGTTTCGAGGCGGTACGCGGCGAGGATCGCATCCTCGGTCGCCAGCCGGATGGCGAAGAGATTGACCTCGATGCGCTGGTCGAGGCCGTGAACGATCGCCGCAGCGGTGCCGAGCCTTCCCCGCGCCTGTTTTGCCGCCGCGTGCGCAACGAGCGCAGCTTGGCGGCGATGTTCATGATCGACATGAGCGGCTCGACCAAGGGCTGGATCAACGATGCCGAGCGCGAGGCGCTGGTGATGCTCTGCGAGGCGCTCGAAAAGCTCGGCGACAGTTATGCGATCTATGGCTTCAGCGGTTGGACGCGTACGCGCTGCGATATCTATCGCATCAAGTCATTCGCCGATCGCTACAACGATGCCGTGCGGGAGCGCATCGGTGCCATCGAGGCCAAGGACTACACGCGCATGGGCGTGGCGATCCGCCATCTCACGCACCTGCTGGCTGGTCAACCGGCACGCCACAAACTGCTGGTTACGCTTTCCGATGGCCGACCCGATGATTTCGGTGATGAATATCGCGGCCAGTATGGCATCGAGGACACCCGCCGGGCGCTACAGGAGGCCCGCGAACAGGGCATCCGCAGTTACTGCATCACCATTGACCGCCACGGGGCGGACTACCTGAAGCACATGTATGGCCCGGCGAGTTTCACCGT
>CAJBAP010000282.1 GCA_903950295.1 uncultured Rhodocyclaceae bacterium | reverse complement strand
TGAAAGAGATGAGTTGTAGCGGTGATTGCCGGGGCGTGGCGAAATTGTTCTGGCTCCAGGCCGTAGGGGTTATCGCTGGCAAAAGCTGCACTGAAGAGCAGGAGAATTTTGATGTCGCGCGAAAGTGCATATTCGTCAAGTTCATCCGATGTGACGGCATGACTCAAACGGATCCACCCTACCCGCTGCAATTTTCCATCGCGCATCCGATGTACCGGCGTGACCGCCTCGAGCGCCAGATGGCGCTGGTGGCGGCGCATCTGGACCAGTGGCGTAACCGGCAGACCGAAATCGCTGGCCTGTGCGGGCGAGCCGTCAGGCAGTTCGATGTGGGTAGCGCTCGTCCCAAGGACGGCAGGGTCAATCCAGTATTGTTTGCCATCTTTCCAGGTGCTGATGCCGCCAACATAACGCTTATCGCCTGACAGATTCCTGCGGGCAAAGACAATCAGGCGCCCGCTACCGTCATACACGCCAAGTTCGTTGATCGGGGTGGTTTCAATGTGTTTGCCCAATTCGTCGGCCAGCTTTTTCTTCTCGGCGTCGTAAATATGGGGCTGATAATCCTCGGGCGTAGCGTAATCCGTCAGCAATGCCAGAGTGGCGACGATATCTTCACGCCCCGCCAATACTTGCGCACCATCGGCGACGCGCCGGTGTTGATCGACCAGGCGCGCGCCCAGATCGTTCAGCAACGCGTGGGCACCCCGGCTCGCGATGGTGGTGTGGTGCCGGTCGATCATCCAGCCAAGGGCCGCTACCATCAGGGCAAAGGCAATGACCAGCGTGCCGGCCAGCAGCAGTACCAGTTTGTGCCTGACGGAAAGTTGCAGCGGCATCAGAAGATCGGGGCCAGCTTATCGACGTTGTCGCGCGTGACCATCACCGACTCGATGGTGACCTCCTTCTTCGTCAGCTTGCCGCCACGCAACAATTTCACGGCCGCTGCGGCGCCCTCCTTGCCGGCGGTGGGAAAGGTAAAGCTGGCAGACAGTTCGCCGGCACGAATCGCCGCACGCGCCTCGTCGATGTAGTCGATACCAGTAATGGGGATTTTCTTCGGGTCACGCCCGGCCTTCTTCAGGGCCAGCAGGGCACCGATCGCCATGCTGTCCGACTGGCTGTAGATGGCATCAAAGTCCAGATTCTCGGCGAGCGCTTCTTCAGTGCGCTGGATGGCCTGGGCTCGCAGGTAATCGGCCGGCTTGATCGCCACCACCTTGAGTGCGGGATAGGCTTTCAGCGCGGCAGTGAAGCTCTCGGTGCGTTCGATGGCAGAACTGGCGGTTGGCAGGCCTTGCAGAACGAGGATGCGCCCCTTGCCCTTGAGACGTTTGGCCAGATACTGCCCCGCCGCCCGGCCGATGGCGCGATTATCCGCGGTGATCAATTGGGTGTATTCGTTGCCGCTGACGCGGCGCGACATCAGGATCACCGGCGTGCCGGCGCGATATACGCGCGCGATCGGCTCGCGCATCAGTTCGGCGTCACGCGGACTGGTGATCAACACGTCGACGCCGCGCGCGGCGAAGTCTTCGATATCCTTGATCTGACGCGCGGTATCGCCCTTGGCGTCGCTGAACACGAACTCGATATCGGCATGCGGCGCCAACGCGTCTTTCAGATCACGCACCTGCGCTGCGCGCCAGTCGTTCGCCATGGTGTCCTGCGCGAAGGCGACGACATATTTTTTCTTCGTCGGGGCGTCAGGAGTGGCCAGGGCGGGGGAAGCGGCGCAGCAGAAAAAAACCAGCAGGGCAAGGCTGTGACGCAGCATCGAGAACCTCAATTGATGAACACCAGATTTTGCCAATATATCCGGTTTAGCCAGGTCAATAGCAGAGAATAGCTATTCAAACCGGAGCGATCTTTTCGTCGCTCCCGAGGGGTTCATACCAGCAGAGCTGCTGTTCCAGCACGGCAACAGTCGCCTCGGATGCGTCATCCTGCCGGGCGGCGATGCGGCGCGCCATCTCGTCGGGAGACGCCTGCGGCGCGAGGATGTCAAACGGCACGCCCAGCCGCACCGCCAATGCACGGAATTGATCGCGCTCGGCACGCTTGAGGAAGGCGGCATCGACAATGACCGACCAGCCGGCGGTGATCGCCGCTTCCGCTAGTTCGGCCAGCCGCGCGTAAGTGCGCACGGTGGCGTCCGGCGTATAGATCGAGCCGTCGCTGGCCGCGTCGGGTGCCAGACCAAACAAGCGTTTGCGTTCGACATCGGAACGGATACGCACGGTCCGCAAAAAGTCGGCGCTGGCGAGACGGCGGCTGCTCGCATGCGTCTTGCCGCAGCCGGAGGGGCCGCAGGTGATTGTCAGGGATGGTGCCGGTGGCAGCGTCAGGCGAACTGCCATGGAAAGATAGACCGCCGCTTCCGACGCATCCGCCACGCTGGCCCGCAGGGCGGCGACCTTGGCGCGCACCAGGGCACGATAGACCAGGTAGAAGCGCAAAACCGCCAGCGCACCGTAATCGCCGCTCCAGGTCAGCCATTCGTTGAGCAGCCAGGTAGCGAGACCGGGGCGGCCGTGGTCGAGCAGGTCGAGCAAGGTAAAGGCAATCTCGTTCGCCACGTCGATGCAGCGGAAATCCTCGTTGAACTCGATGCCGTCGAAGGGCACGACGCGGTTGTCGAGCAGCACGAGGTTGCCCAAGTGCAAATCACCGTGCCCTTCGCGCACACAGCCCTCGCTACGGCGCTGGACAAAGTCCGCACGCTGGCGCAGCCAGGCCGCTGCGGTCCACTCCCTGAGGCGCGCCAGCAGCGGCCCCTCGATCGGCAGGAGCTTGTCGAGTTCGTCGAAGTTTTCCAACGCGTCGGTGCGGATCAGTTCTGGCGTACCGAAATCCGGCGTGACGGCAGCCCCGGCCTGAAAGGCGGCGATGTCGCGGGCCAACTGCGCCAGTTGCGCGCCAGTCAGATCACCGTGGCTGCTGACATGATCGAGACGCAGCGCCTCATCGAAACGGCGCATTTTCACCGCCGGTTCGCCAGCAAGATCGACGACGGCGAGATACAGGTCGGGCGCGAAGCGGCGGTTGAGGCGCAATTCGGCTTCACAGCAAGCGCGGCGCTTTTCAACCGTACCGTAATCGAGGAAGGGCAGTGTCAGAGGCTTCTTGATCTTGAAGGCAAAATCACCCGCCAGCAGTACCCAGGAAATGTGGGTCTCGATGCAAGTGTCGGCGCGCCCTGCCGGCAGCGCGGCAACGACTGCTGCCGGGGGCGCGCTCATGGCTCAGCTGGCAGAGTGGTGGGTACGCGCAGGGGCAGCGCCTTGCCGAGCGTGCGGATGCTGCCGCGAATTTCTGCCAGCCCCCAGAGGCGCCAGCCAACGACAACCAGCGGCAGCAGCAACGCCAGCGCGAAATAGCGGGTGGGCAGAACTTCCATCGTGGCGATGAACATGAAGAACAGAAAACCGCCCGTCCCCTGCAACAGGTTGCGGTTGCGCCAGAGCGCATTAATGCGCGCGGCGTGTTCCCATTCGTCGAGGCGCTCCTGGATGCGCAGCACGACCGGCTCGGCGCGCCGCAGCGTACGCAGCAGCGGCGTCTCGTCGGCAATGCCGGCCACGCTCGCTTCTTCGATCAACCCCAGCACCGTCTGCGCGGCACTCGCCGTGGCACCGCGTTCGAATTCGCCGGCCAATAGACCCATGTCGGAGGTTTCGCGCAGCATCACCAGCGCCTGGTTGCTGCGCGTGACGAGGGCGGCGCTTTGTGCAACCACGGCGTCGGCCGCGCGCTGCTGGTGCTGCTGGAGATCCGCAGCGGCAATTCTGGCATGCGGCAGCAGGAACCCGGCAGCGACCCATCCCGCCGCATCATCGCCGTCGAGCAATGGCTCCAGCCAAGGGCTGAGTGCCCGATACGGTGTGGCCTCGGCCCTGACGCGTGCCAGTTGTTGCGTGGCATAGGTCTCATCGGCCAAAGCCAGCAACAAGGCGGGATAAAGTTTTGCAGGCGCGGGAGGGGCGAGCACTTCAGGCTGGCCGAACACCAGCGCGTCGAAATCTGCCTCGCCGCCGAGGCCGCCGTGGCTCGTTTGCGCCTTGCGCCAACGTGTGCGTGCCGTCTCGGTTTCGCGCCAGAGCAAGGCAAAGCGTTCGCGCGCGATTTCCCAGCACGTCACCAGCGCAGTTTCGGTCGGGTGGCGCGCGGGCGACAATTCGCGCAGCACCTTTTGCGTAAAGACTGAGGCGAGCCATTCTGCTGCTGCAGCATCCCCCTGCTCTGCCCGAGCCGCCTGCGCCAGCAAGTTGGCCAGGGCAAAGCTCTCGCCGCGCCAGGTGGGCGGAATATCCGGCGCGAT
>CAJBAP010000281.1 GCA_903950295.1 uncultured Rhodocyclaceae bacterium | reverse complement strand
TTGGCTTCGACTTCACCGCGGTCGTTCTTGAATTCTTCGGCAGCGATAAAAGATTCGGATTTCAGGCCCGCGTTGACGACCACAAAGTTTTGATCGACGCGGACAACTTCGGCCGTGATGACTTCGCCGGCGCGCATTTCCTGGCGGGAGAGGCTTTCCTCGAACAGGGCGGCAAAAGAGTCTTCAATATTCACGGCAGCAGCGGTAGCAGCAGACATAGTTTCTTCCAAATAACCGCCGATCAAACTGGCGGGCTAGTTTCAAAAAGGCCGCTTGCGACGCACGATTTCCATCACAGCAGCCACGGCTTGCTCGATGCCCAGCGGCGTGGTATCCACCAACTCGGCATCATCGCATTGCTTCAAGGGTGCAACGCTTCTCGCGGCATCGCGAGCATCGCGCTCCCTCAGTTCTTGCAGAATGTCCTGCAAAAGGGGCCGAATGTTAGCAGGCATTCCCTTGTCGATCAACTGCTTATAACGTCTTTCGGCACGTGCCTCGGCGGAAGCTGTCAAAAACACCTTGACCGGGGCTTCCGGAAAGATCACCGAGCCCATATCACGACCATCGGCCACCAACCCGGGGAAGCGCCGATAAGCGCGCTGGCGGTCAAACAGAGCAGCGCGGACAGTCGGAAAGGCCGCCACTTTTGAAGCCCCGACGCCGACTTCTTCGGCACGGATGGCAGTTGTGACGTCGTCACCCGCCAGCAAAACCTGTTCACCGACAAACTCGGCGGGCAAGGTTGCAGCCACCGCAGCGACGGCAGCCTCGTCTTCCAGTGCCACACCGGCACGCAGAGCCGCCAGAGCGGTCAGGCGATACAGCGCCCCACTATCGAGAAAATGGAAACCCAGTGCCTCGGCCACCCGCTGCGCCACCGTGCCTTTGCCCGAAGCCGAAGGGCCGTCAATGGCGATTACCGGTGCGGCGATTTCGCCAAAGGAATCGAAATACCGGGGGAAAGTCTTGGCGACGCAGCCCGGATTGTTGATACGCACCGGCACCCCACCCAGCGTTGCCAGCGCAAAGCACATCGCCATGCGGTGATCCTCGTAGGTGTCGATAGCAACGTTCGGCAAATAAGTCGGCGCTGGCAGGACGGCAATCCAATCTGGTCCCTCTTCCACCGTGGCGCCCAGTTTGCGCAACTCCGTCGCCATCGCAGCGATGCGATCCGTTTCCTTGACGCGCCAGGACGCGATATTGCGCAGGGTGCTCTTGCCGTCGGCGAACAAAGCGGCCACGGCCAGGGTCATCGCGGCATCGGGAATGTGATTGAGATCGAGGTCGAAAGCTTTCAGCTTGCCATTTGCCGGCGCGCTGGCTTCAATCCAGTTGTCACCCCAGACGATGTTTGCGCCCATGGTTTCAAGCGCGTTGGCGAACTTCACATCGCCCTGGATGCTTTGACGCCCAACCCCTTCAACCCGTACCGGACCACCGCCAATAGCACCCGCTGCGAGAAAATACGAAGCCCCTGAGGCATCACCCTCGACATGTACGACACCGGGGCTGCGATAAGTCTGTCCGCCAGTAATCGTGAAACACTGCCAACCCTCGCGTTCCACGGTCACACCAAAGCGGGCCATCAAGTTCAGCGTAATCTCGATATAGGGCTTGGAAATCAGCTCTGTCGTCATCTCGATCACGGCAGCCTTGCCAGTCAGGGGCAATGCCATCAGCAAGGCGGTGAGAAACTGCGATGACACGTCGCCACGCACGCGGATCGGCGCATCAAGTTTCACGTTGGCGGGGAATAACTCAAGCGGCGGGAAACCTTCATTCGCCACATATCGCACATCACAACCAATCTGCCGCAAACCATCCACCAGATCGCCGATGGGCCGTTCATGCATGCGCGGTACGCCCGAGAGTCGGTAATGCCCGCCAGACAGCGCAAGTGCCGCCGTCAGCGGGCGGATCGCCGTTCCAGCGTTGCCCATGAAAAGATCGGCTTCCTTGCCAGGAAACATCCCGGCACAACCGTTCACGCGATAAGCATTCGACCCAAGTGCCGTCACGCCAACGCCGACTTTTTGCAATGCCGCCAACATCACGCGCGTGTCGTCGGAATCAAGCAGATCGCGGATTTCGGTCTCGCCCGCGGCCAGCGCGGCCAGCAGCAGCATGCGGTTGGAAATGCTCTTGGAACCTGGCAAGCGCACCGTACCGGACGCCCGAGTCAACGCAGGCAAATCAAGGTAATCCGTCATTGTTTCTTTTCCATTGAATCGAGCCAGGCGTCGCGCCGTGTTCGCGCCGCCGCGAACATCGACTCGAGCCCGTTGCTATCGGCACTTGCCAGCAGAACGCGGGTGCGCAACAACTCGAGCATGTAGGCATCGAGTTCCTTCAACAATGCAGCGCGATTGGCCAGGCAGATGTCGCGCCACATTTCGGGATGGCTGCTGGCAATGCGCGTGAAGTCGCGAAAACCACCAGCGGCGAAACCAAACAACTGGTCAGCGTTATCGCGTTGCGCCAGATCGTGCACCAGGGCGAAAGCCAATAGATGCGGCAAATGGCTGACGGCGGCGAAAACTCGGTCGTGTTCCTCTGGCGATAACGCGGAGACATTCGCGCCGCAGATTTCCCAGACTGCACGCACGGCCTTGACGGCCTCGGGCGCATTCTCGGGCAGCGGCGTCAGCACCACGCGCTTGCCAACGTAGAGATCGGCTTTTGCTGCAGTCACGCCACTTTTCTCGGCACCAGCAATCGGATGGCCGGGCACGAACTGCCCAATCCGGCTACCGAAGACCCCGCGTGCAACGGCCACGACGTCAGTCTTGGTGCTGCCACCGTCAGTAACGATGGTTTGCGCTTCAAGATGCGGCAGAATGGCCTGCATGACCGGCGGCATTTGCCCCACCGGCATGCCTAGCAGGACGAGATCCGCGCCTTGCAAGGCACTCTCCCAGTCTGTGCCGATTGCATCGATCACCCCCAACTGCAGCGCTTGCTCCAGCGGGTCACGGGTACGCCCCATGCCGACGATTCTTACATCTTGCCGTCCCGCTAGCGCCGACTTTTCGCGTCTCCCCGCGAAATATTGTTTTATCGCCAGGGCAAACGAACCACCGATCAGCCCGACGCCGCAGACGACGACTTTACTGGCCACCATCAGATCGACTTTTCCAATGCTTCGAGGAAGCGCGCGTTTTCGGTTTCGAGGCCAATAGTGACCCGCAGATGGTTCGGCAGGCCATACCCGCCGATTGGACGCACGATGACTCCCTGCTTCAGCAACTTCTGGTTGACCGTCGCCCCATCATTTACGGCAAAGGTGACGAAGTTGCCGTGCGAGGGAATGTGTTCGAGGCCGAGATGTTTCAGGCCGGCAACGATCTGCTCCATGCCACGCCGGTTGAGTTCGTAGGATTCGGCAACGAACAGATGATCATCGAGCGCCGCACAGGCCGCTGCCACAGCGAGGTTATTCACGTTAAAGGGCTGCCGCACCCGATTCATCAGGTCGGCAATTTCCGCAGCAGCGACGGCAAAGCCGACGCGCAGGCCAGCCAGGCCATAGATCTTTGAGAAAGTGCGCGTAATGACAAGATTGGGATACTCACCCAGCCAAGCCACGGTATCGGCACGCTCGGCCGGCGGCAGGTACTCGTTGTAGGCTTCGTCGAGGACAACCGTGACGTTGGATGGCACCGATTGCATGAAGGCGCGAATCTCGGCGTAGGGCAGGAAGTTGCCCGTCGGATTGTTTGGATTCGCGATCCAGACGATGCGCGTATCGGGACGAATGGCAGCACGCATCGCCAGCAGATCATGTCCGTAATGCTTCGCCGCGACGACAATACATTCACCACCGGCCGAAAGCGTCGCCAGTGGATAAACGGCGAACGCATGCTGGGAAAATACCGACGAGCGACCCGGTGCGAGAAATACGCGCGCCGCCAGGTCGAGTACGTCGTTCGAGCCGTTGCCGAGCACGATCTGGTTCTGTGCAACGCCGAGACGCTCGGCCAGCGCGGTGATCAGCGCAAACTGATCGGGGTAACGCTCAAGCCCGGTAATCGCCGTTTCAACTGCAGCGCG
This sequence comes from uncultured Rhodocyclaceae bacterium, assembly GCA_903950295.1. Next base: position 1,259 of record CAJBAP010000281.1, on the reverse strand, counting down.
GGCCTTCGGGCTCATGCCAAGCGGATTTTCGTTGGAAGCAAGCTTGACGATCTTTTCGACCGGCAACCCCATCTCGCGGGCCAACTCGGTGATCGGCTTGCCTGGAATATAGGGTGAAATGCCACGGATATAGGGCAACGCCTGCTCGGTAATGCTCATGCCGACCTCTTTTACGTTGTTGTTACTGGCTAGCGCGCGGGTAGGAGCCGAGTTCCTTGAGGAATCCCACACAGCCGCGCAAATCATCCAACGCGGCGGATAGCTTGGCATCCTGCCGGTGGCCATCGATGTCTACGAAGAACACATATTCCCAGCGACTGTTGCCAAAGCCGCGCGCCGGACGCGACTCAAAGCGACTCATCGAGACGCCATGCTGCTTGAGCGGTGTCAGCAGGTCATGCACCGCACCGGGCTTGTTCTGGGCGGAGCAGACGAACGAGGTCTTGTCTTGCCCATTGCCCGAAGGGCCGGCATCATGGCCCGCCAGGGCGACGAAGCGCGTGGTGTTGTTGGGATCGTCCTCGATGTTGGCGGCCAGGATATTCAATTCATACAGGCGTGCTGCGGCTTCACCGGCAATGGCGCAGGCTTCCGGATCCTGCGCCGCCATGCGCGCCGCCTCGGCATTGCTGGCCACTGGCACCCGTGGCAAATTGGGCAAGTTGCGGTTCAGCCACTCATGACACTGCGCCAGTGACTGGGCATGGGAATAGAGTTTCTTCACGCCTTCGAGCGAGGCAGCACGCGTCATCAAGTTTTGGTGAATGCGCAGATTGACCTCGCCACAGATCATCAGGGGTGAGGTCAGCATCAGGTCAAGAGTGCGTCCCACCGAACCTTCGGTCGAGTTCTCGACGGGTACCACGCCATAGTCAGCCTGGTCGGATTCGACTGCGCGAAACACGTCGTCGATGGTCAGGTAGGGCGTGAAGGTCGGTGCCGAGCCGAAGTGCTTCTTGGCAGCCGATTCGGTGAAGGTGCCGGCCGGACCGAAATAGGCAATGCGCAGCGGTTGTTCGAGTGCCAGGCAGGCCGACATGACTTCGCGGAAGATCGTCCGCACGGCAGTTTCCGGCAATGGGCCGGGATTGGTTTCGGCAATGCGCTTGAGTACCTGCGCCTCGCGCTCGGGGCGGTAGAGGTTGCCGTGCTTTATTTCACCAATACGATGTGCCAGCTGTGCGCGCTCGGAGAGCAGTTGCAGCATGTGGTTGTCGATCGCGTCGATACGCTGGCGCAGAGCTCCCAGTTCTTCTTCC
>CAJBAP010000280.1 GCA_903950295.1 uncultured Rhodocyclaceae bacterium | reverse complement strand
GCGAAGGTGATCGTCAATGCGCGCAGTGGTTCGGTGGTGATCAACCAGGCCGTGACGATCGACGCGTGCGCCATTGCCCACGGCAACCTGGCGGTTTCGGTCAGCGCCGACAATACCGTGAGTCAGCCTGGGGTGATGTCATCCGGCGACACTACCAGCATCACCAATTCCACCGTCGATATCCGATCGACTGGCGGTGCGCTGGTCTCTGTCAGTGCGGGCGTAAATCTCGCCGACGTGGTCAAGGCGCTCAATGCGGTGGGTGCAAAACCGCAAGAGTTGATCGCGATCCTGCAGGCGATGAAGATGGCCGGCGCGTTGCGCGCCGAACTGGAAATCATCTAAGCGGCAGAAAACGGCATGATTTGCCGGCATGTTCGGCAGATTGCCGTCGCCGTCACAAGGCAATCTCAGCGCCAATGAATACGGCCACGCCTATCCCTTCGGTTTTCGACACGCAGTCGCTGGCGGGGCTGAAAAACGGCCTACGCAAGGAAGATCCGCAGGCATTGAAGACGGCGGCCCAGCAATTCGAGGCGGTGTTCCTGCAGATGGTGCTGAAGTCGATGCGCGCCGCCGCCACGTCGCAGGATGGCATGTTTGATAGCGAGCAGACGCGCTTCTACCAGGACCTGATGGATTCGCAGTTGGCCCAGGTCATGTCGGCCAAGGGGGGCACAGGCCTGGCTGCGGTGATCGAGCGTCAGTTGTCGCGCACCGATGCTGCCGCTCCTGCCTATGAGGGCGGCATTCCCCTGATCCCGCCAACCCCTACCCTGCCAGCCAACCAGTTGCAGCGCAGTATCCCTCTGCCCGCTGACAAGGTTCTGCCGTCCCTGCCGCTACAAAACAGCCCGGTACGTCCGGGCATGGAAACGAGCAGTAACACTAACGCCCCAGCGCAAACCTTTGCCGCCAACGTCTGGCCACAGGCGGTCGCAGCCGGCCGCGAGACTGGCATCCCCCCTCATTTTCTGATCGCCCACGCCGCCCTCGAAAGTGGCTGGGGACGCAGTGAACCGCGCTTTGCCGACGGCCGACCCAGTCACAATCTTTTCGGCATCAAGGCGGGCAGCAACTGGAGTGGCGCGGTGGTGGAAGCATCGACCACGGAATATGTGAATGGTGTTGCCGAACAACGGGTTGAGCGTTTTCGTGCCTACGATTCTTATGTCGAAGCCTTCCAGGATTATGCGCACTTGCTGGCGCAGTCACCGCGCTATGCGGCGGTTGTGGGCAGTCGTGATGCGGCCAGTTTTGCCCAGGGCTTGCAACGTGCCGGCTACGCTACCGACCCGGCCTATGCCACAAAGCTCCAGAGCATCATCAACGGCCCCACCCTGCGCCAGGCTCTGATCGGTTAATCCCCGTCCCGCCAGCGCCGACTTTTCGTGGCACAGCCTTTGCTTTTACCCCCTTGAGTATTCAATCCCCGGCAGGCTCTGCCGTTAAAGAACGCATTCGAGTGGGGTTAGCATGGCAAGCGGATTTTTCAACGTCGGTGTTTCAGGACTCAATGCCGCCCAAATGGGGCTTGCGACTACCGGGCACAATATCGCCAACGCCTCGACGGAGGGATTCAACCGCCAATACACCGTCCAGCGCAACAACACACCGGTATTTACCGGTTCCGGCTTCCTCGGTACGGGCACGAACGTGCAAACGGTCCGGCGGGTCTACAGTGAATTCCTCGCCACTCAGGTCAGGTCTGCGGAGACCAATGTGGCGGAACTGGAAGCCTACAGCAACGAAATTGCGCAGATCGACAACCTGTTGGCCGATCCGAGTGCCGGGGTCTCGCCGACACTGCAAGAATTTTTTGCCACGGTTTCCGACCTGAGTTCCACGCCCAGTTCGATCCCGGCGCGTCAGGCGGTGCTCTCCTCCGCTCAGGCGCTGGCTGCCCGTTTCCAGTCTGTCGATCAGCAACTGACCTCCTTGCGCGATGGCGTCAATACGCAAATCACCTCCCAGGTAACCAACATTAATTCGATGGTTAACCAAGTTGCAGAAATCAATCAGCGCATCATCATCGCGGAGGCTGCCGGACCGGGTCAGCCGGCCAACGACTTGTATGACCAGCGCGACCAGTTGATTGCCGATCTCAACAAGGAAATTCGCATCACTGTCCAGCAGGAGTCGGATGGGGGCTACAGTCTGTTCTTTGGCACGGGGCAGCCTCTGGTCGTCGGCACCCAGACCTATCAGCTCAAGGCGCAAGCGTCGGCCGAAGATCTGAGCCAGATCGAAGTGGCGCTGGTTGCCTCCACCGGGCAAACGATTACTCTGCCGGAATCTCTCATCAGCGGCGGCACACTCGGCGGTCTCCTGCAATTTCGCTCGCAAACACTCGATCTGGCGCAGAACAGCTTGGGGCGCGTGGCCATGACGATTGCGGTCACGGTAAATGCACAACACCAACTCGGCCAAGACTTGCAGGGCGTGCCGGGCGGCAATTTCTTCAAGATCTTGCAACCCAGCACACTGGGTGCTCCGACCAATACTGGTTCCGCGCAGCTAAGCGCCAACATGATCGAAAGCGATTATCGGCTGGAATGGGATGGCACCGAATTTACCCTGACGCGCCTCTCCGACAATACCACGCGAACCTATCAGAGCATGCCGATCACGGTGGATGGCATTGCCATCAGTCTGACGGGTGGCAGCTTGGCCGGTACGGCCACCAATCCGGATACCTATTTGATCAAGCCGGGTGCCTCTCCACAGGAGCGGGTGACCGCACTGGCGGACAATCTCGGCTCCGCTATCGTGAGTACCAGCGGATCGAATCTGCAAACCCTGAATATCAGTGATTACCGGCTGGAGATGGTCGGCACCAACCAGTTGATGCTCCTTCGTCTCTCCGATGGTGAGAGCTGGACCGGTGTTGGTTCAACCCAGCAACTCGCCATCGACGATCTGATGAAGCAGGCAGCACCCCAAGGCTTTGACCTCTCATCTACCGGAACTATGGATGTTGGCGACAGCTTCCTGATCCGTCCGACACGCTATGCAGCGCGTGACCTGGCGCTAGCTATTGCCGATCCGCGTTCCATCGCTGCCGCCATGGGTTTGCGCACGCGAGTTGCTGCGGAGAACGGTGGTACGGGGGCTATCAGCGGTGGGGAGGTGCTTGCCACCAAAACGCCACTTGCAGCGCCCTTCACCGTGCGTTACGAGGCTTTACCTGCTCCCGGCACTGGCGGAAATCTGATCGGCTTTCCGGCAGGCAGTCGCGTCATGGTCGGCACACAGGCCTTCGATATCAGCGGTACCGATACGCGCGTACCTTTCAGTTCAGCCGTGAGCTACAGCATCGCCGGCAAGGCGTTCAGTATTACCGGCACGCCGAACAATGGCGACGTGTTCGTCATCGACGCGCGTGATGCTGGCAGCGCCACGCCAAGCACGATGTCGAGCGTGATGGGTCTGCCCACGGCGACAAACACCGCAGCACCGCTTGCGACTGGCAATGCCCTGCTGACCGGAAGCGTTGTGTTACCCAACAGCATCACCACGCCGACTGGGGGACTGACGTTCCGCGTGGCCGTCGATGGCACGGCCCCCGTTAATGTTTTGTTGCCTGCTGTGACGACCTACACTCCCGCCACGCTCGCAGCCGCACTGCAGGCCGCCATTAATGCTGCCACACCAGCTTCTCCGGCCCCGGCGGATGTAGCTGTCAGTATCAATGCTGCGGGGCAACTCCAGATTGTTTCCGGCCTCGCCGGTGGCGCTACCGCCCTGGTTTTGAGCGAGCCGTCAGTCTCTAGCGCAGCCGTGTTGGCACCGGCTTTCGTGACGCAAAGTACCAGCTTGCCGGTCAAGGACATCACGCTCACTTATCGTCAGGCACAAACCAGCCCGAGCACGCTCCCGGTACGGATCGAAGGTTTTCCTGCCGGCAGTCGCGTAACACTTACCCGTCCTGATGGCACGGTTCAGGAATTCCTCATGGATCCGACCGATGGCACGGCCAACGACTATGTCGATTTCGTTGCCAACAGCACCGTCGAGTTCAATGGCGTGCGCTTCGAGATGAGTGGCGTGCCGGTTGAGGGCGACCGCTTCTATATCGGCCCCAATCCGTCCGGTGTCGGTGACGCGCGCAATCTGCTGGCGCTGGGCGCGCTGCAACAGGCGAATACCATGGGCGACGGCACAGCCACTTTCCAGGCTTCCTATGCACAGATGGTCAGTCAGATCGGCAACAAGGCGCGCGAGGTTGAAGTCACGCAGGCGGCCCAGCAAAATCTCGTTAAGCAAGGTACGGATGCCATGCAGAGTGCCTCGGGGGTTAACCTCGACGAGGAAGCGGCGAACCTGCTGCGTTATCAGCAGGCTTATCAGGCGGCGGCGAAGATGATGAATCTCGCCAGCACCCTGTTTGACGATATTCTAGCGATCGCCCGTTAAACGCGACGCCATTGGAGCAGGAGCACATCATGCGCGTAAGTACCGGAATGATCTACGACAGCGGTCTGGCCAGCATCCAGAACCGGACGAGCTCGTTGCTGCGGGTCCAGCAACAACTCGCGTCGGGGCGGCGCATCCTTGCGCCTTCGGACGATCCCGTCGCTGCAGCGCGGGCGCTGGAGGTGACACAGTCGAAAGCTGCCAACAATGCCCAAGCGGTAACGCGCGACAACGTGAAAAGTGCGGTCGGCCTGGCCGACGCGCAATTGCAGTCGGCTACTGATTTGCTCGGGCGTGTGCGTGAGTTGACCGTGCAAGCTGGCGATGCGGCGCTCTCTGCCACGGATCGGCGCAGCGTCGCTTTGGAGTTGCGCCAGCGTTTCGATGAGTTGCTGGCCATCGCCAACGCCAAGGATGGCTTGGGCAACAGTTTGTTCAGCGGCTTTCAGGTGGGCAACAAACCCTTCGCCGGCAGCGTCGAGGATGGCGTGAAATACACCGGCGATGACGGCCTGCGTGCGCTGCAAGTGTCGAATGCACGGCAGATGGGTATCAGTCAGTCTGGCAACGATATCTTCATGCGCATCCAGAACGGCAATGGAGTATTTGCCACCGGCACGCAGAATGACAAGAGCGTGAATGCCACGCACATCACCTATGAAGGCCTGTCAGCGACACTGGCTAATCCGCCTGCGACGACAGGCAGCTTCGAGCTGAAGTTCTGGACGGACACGACAGGTAGTGTGACGACTGCGGCGCAGACTACTGGAACCGTTGACTTGACGGGATTGGCCTACCCTCTGTCATTTGCCGAGGGTGTGAATGATGAGTTTTCTGTGACAGTGGATGTTGGGGCACCCGTTACGATCGATCTCAATCCTGGCGGTGCAGTCTCCTATGCCACTCCCGCCGACGTGGTTACGGCGATACAAACTGCCTTGGGAGCAACTGCTACGGTTAATCTGGATACCAGTGGTCAGTTGGTGTTCACCTCCGCTAGCGGAGGCGCTGCTTCTGCTCTGGTTTTCGCCGCTGTTACGGGTACGCCATTGGCGACGTTGATGGGTGCTGCCGTTCCCGCTGCTTCTGTCGGTACTGTGGGTGCAGCAAATACGACCTACTACGACATGGTCGACAGCAGTGGCAACAGCCTTTATACCGGTACAGCGTCGACAACCGGTGGGGCAGGTAATACCTACACCCATGCCTACGCCAGCGGTACGCCCTTTGCGTTGAACTCTGCTGGCCCGCTGGCTTTCGACTACCGCGCCAGCGTCGTCTTCACGGGCGCACCGGCCAATGGTGACAGTTTCACTGTCGACCGTACGGCGACTACCCTCAGCGTGACCGAGAAAACCATCACCGGCAATGCCGCACGAGCAACCATCAATGCCGGCACGATGATCGATCCGCTGAAATGGAGCCAGACGGCGAATAGCGGCGATCTGGAGGTGCGCTTCTGGGTCGATACGCAAGGCACGGTGGCGACTACAGGTCAGGCGGCGGGGTCGATTTCACCGACGCTGCCCATGATCGTGACTGCCGGAGCCAGCGACCAGTTCTCCATCAACGTTAATGGTGTCGGTGCCCAGACAATCACGCTGACGCCGGGCACGTACAACACGACAGAGGCGATCAGAGCCGAGGTGCAGGCGCGCATAAATGCGCTGGCGGCTCCGCCGGTGAGTGCCACGGCGAGCCTCGATGCCAGTGGCAAGCTGGTGGTTACCTCGGGCGCAACTGGCGCAACCTCATCGGTTGCTCTAGCCAATGTCAATGGTGCCTTGGCGAGAGTGTTCGGTGTGCCGGCATCAACTGTCGGTACTACCGCCGCCGCAGGTCGTACGTTCTACGACCTCGTCGACGCAACTACCGGCTTTAGCTTATTCACCAACACAGCCTCGACGACAGGTGGGGTGGGCAATACCTTTACGCACGGCTACTCTGCTGCTTCTCCCACCACGATCAACCTTTCGAGCGTAGGGGGTGGCACCGGCCAGGTGGCCTTCGATTTTGGCGCGAGTGTGACTGTTTCCGGCATCCCGGCCGGCGGCGATACCTTTACCATCAAGGCCAGCCAGGACTACACCGGCAACGGTTATTTCGTCACGGCGGCGAAAACCGCAACGGCATACAACACCGGTAGTGGCATCATCGGCACTGGTGACATTCTCGACGAGTCCAAGTGGAACCATCCAGCCAATTCCCGTAATCTCGAAGTACGCTTCTGGCAGGATCCCGAAGATCTTAGTGTTCCCCCAACAACCTACTACGATCTCGTTGATGCCGAAACGGAAAAGTCGGTTATTACCAACAGCGCATCGACGGCAGGTGGAACGGGTAACACCTTCACACGTGTGTTCAAGCCAGGTGATGGCATTCCATTCAGTGGCTTGGGTGTGCCGTATGGCACCCCGTCGCAGACCATTACGGATTTCGGCATCAGCGTCACCATCAACGGCCAACCCGCCAGCGGCGATGCCTTCAAGATCCGCGCCAGTGAAAGTCAGAGCATCTTCGACACCCTGGCTAATACCATCCAGTTGCTCGAGAGTGGGAAGCCGGTCGAGACGATGGGCAATGTCCAGTTTCATAATGAACTGGGCTCGATCCTCTCCAGCCTGGGTCGCGCCGAAGACCGCATTTCATCGGCACGCGCCGTTTTTGGCAGCAACTTGTCTGAAGTGGATAGCCTCGACTCGGTGGGGGAGTCGCTGAATATCCAGTTTGAGGATTCGTTGTCGCGCTTGCAGGATCTTGACTACGCCGAGGCGATTACCAAGCTGACGCGCCAGCAGATGGAGTTGCAGGCGGCACAACAATCCTTCAGCAAGATTTCGCAACTTAGCCTGTTTGATTACATCCGATGATGCCGTCCCGCCAGAGCCGACTTTTTGCCACAGTGTTGCTTGCCAGCCTGCTGGCCGCTTGTTCCACCAGTCCGCCCTCGTCTAGTGCCACGGGTACCACAACCACAACGACTCCCTTTACAGCCTCTGGCGTAACGAAGACGGTCGTGGATGCCGTCATGTATCCGCTCGACAAGACGGTTTCTTGGGGTGCCTGGGTGGCGGTGGCCTACATGGTTACGGATCCATGGGCCCCCAACTGGGAAATTCAGGAAACGCGTTTTCCAGAAAACCATGTGCATTTCCTCATGACGATGAAGCGCTATTACACCGGCGGGGCAGGCGAGGCGCGCCTGGTGTTCAATCGTCGTGCCAAGGAGTTGATGCGCGCCGGCGGCTATGGCGGCTATGAAATTGTCGAGTATTCCGAAGGCATGGATTCATCGGTGCTCGGGGCGCAGCGCACCGTCGAAGGCGTGATCCGGCTGACCAAGACGCCCCCGGCGGCGGGTTGATCAAATAGCGCCTGACGCGCGCAGTATTGCTGCCAGGGCGCGAAACGCCCGGTCGAACAGATTTTCCATCGCCACGCCGAAGTAGGGGATGGAGAACATCAGCACGATGAAGCCGGACATCAGCGTGACGGGGAAGCCAACCGCGAAGATGTTGAGCTGCGGTGCGACGCGCGCCAGCACACCCATGGCGAGGTTGGCGATCAGGAGCGCGGCGATCAACGGCAACGCGAGCAACAGTCCCGCCGAGAACAGGGCGGATGACCAGACCATGAGAGTCCCGAATCCCCCGACACCCAGTGGCGCGGCGGAGACCGGCAACAACTTGAAACTCTCTGCCAGCACCGAGAGGGTGAGCAGGTGGCCGTTCATGGCAAGAAAGATCAGGGCGGTGAGCAGACCGAGAAACTCGGAGAGTACGGGGGTCTGACCGGCGTTTTGCGGGTCGTAGAACACGGCAAAGGAGAGGCTCATCTGCATGCCGATCAGTTCGCCGGCCACGTCGATGGCGGCGAAGGCGATGCGCAAGGTGAAGCCGATCAGAACGCCGATGATGACCTGTTGTGCCAGCACTGCCAAGCCGACCCACGAACCGGGTGGTATGGCGGGCATGGGCGGCAATACCGGGACGAGGGCAAGAGTGATCAGCAGGCCCGCCATCAGGCGGATGCGTTTTGGCTGCGCGGCGTTGTTGAAGATAGGGGCGCTGCTCAACACCCCCATGATGCGCGCCAGCGGAAACATGAAGGTAACGATCCAGGCATCGAGTTGCGCGCTGGTGAAGGTGATCATCGCTTACGTCGGGGCTAGCCGATGATGGTCGGGATCGAGCCGTAAAGACGCTGCATGTAATCCGTTAGCGTCGTGATCATCCAAGGCCCGGTGGCGATGAGTGTGATGAAAAGTACGATCAGTTTGGGCACGAAGGATAACGTCGCCTCGTTGATTTGCGTCGCGGCCTGAAAGATGGAGACCAGCAAGCCGGTCACCAGTGCGGCGATGAAGAGCGGCGCAGAAATCAGCAAGGTGACTTCGACGGCCTGGCGACCGATTTCAATGACCATGGTGGGGGTCATGGATGAGCGTCCTGCCTAGCCAAAACTGGCCACCAGTGAGCCGACGACCAGTTGCCAGCCATCGACCATCACGAACAGCATGATCTTGAACGGCAGTGCAACGATCACGGGCGACATCATCATCATGCCCATCGACATCAGCACCGAAGCCACCACCATGTCGATGATGAG
>CAJBAP010000279.1 GCA_903950295.1 uncultured Rhodocyclaceae bacterium | reverse complement strand
GAGGAAGAGATTGTCGATCACCTGATCGAAGCCGAAGCCACGGTGGGCGAGCAGGTCGGGCAGGTACTGGCCGAAGAGTCCGTAGGCGAGGAAGCTTGCACACATGATCGGCAACGCCAGCCCCATCACGCGGCGCGTGGCTTCAAAAACCAGGATCACGAAGGCCGTGCCGACAGCGATGTCCATGCCGGAAGGATCGCCCGAACTCTGGATCAGATCGGCCTCGAACAGCCAGTGATAGAGGGAAAGAGTGAAAGCGCCGCCGGCGAGCAACCAGTCGTGCCAAGGCACACGTGAGAGCCTGGTGCCATGGCGGAAGCTCGGGTAGAGCACGAAGGTGATCGCCAGCAGAAAGCCGACGTGCAGGCTGCGCATGACCAGACTCGACAGTGGCCCAAAGGCCGCCATCGTCAATTGATAGGCGGAGAAGGCCAGCGCAATCGCCGTCAGTACATGAAGGGAGGCACCTCCGAGTCGGCGTGGAATGCCGTGCTCGGAGACATCCTCTGTGCCCCCGTCGGGCGCGGTCACGTGGTCGTAATGCACCTGATTGGTCCGATTGACCCGAATGGCCTACTTCAGCAGCCCGGCTTCCTTGTAGTACTTCTCGGCACCGGGGTGGAGAGGTACCGGTGAGCCGATGCCGGCGGTGTCCTTGTTGATGGCCTTCGCAGCGGAGTGAGCGGCTTGCATGGCGTCGAGATTCTCGAACATCACCTTGGTCATCTTGTAGACGGTGTCGGTCGCTACCCCTTCATGCGTCACCAGATAATTCTGCACGGTTACGGTCGGTACATCGGTCGTCTGGCCGGTGTAAGTGTTGGCTGGAATAACTCCCGTCTGGTAGGCTGCCTCGCCGATTTTCGTTACCACATCGGCGGGAATCGGAATCACGACGATCTTCACCGACGTCGCCAGATCGCGCACCGCCGCAACACCCAGACCGGAAGACAGCAATGTCGCATCGAGCTGGCGGTTCTTGATGAGCTCCACCGACTCGGCGTAACCCAGATACTCGACCTTGGCGAAGTCCTTGTAGCTCATGCCGACGGCCTTGAGAATGTCGCGGCTGTTCAACTCGGTGCCGCTCTTCGGCGCACCCACGGAAACGCGCTTGCCTTTCAGATCGGCCAGCGTCTTGATGCCGGCATCGGCATTGGCGAGAAAGTGGATGTAATTCGGGTAGATCGCCGCCAGCGTGCGCAGCTTTTTCAGTGGCGTCTTGAAGCCGACTTCTTCATTGCCTTTCCAGGCCTCGTTGAGCGTATCGCCGAGAGAAAAAGCGACTTCGCCGCGGCCGGCTTGGAGCAGGTTGAGGTTTTCCGCAGAAGCCTTGGTTGCCTGCACCGACGTCTTGGTCTCGGGCAGTACCTTGCCGTAGAGCTGCGACAACGAAACGCCGAGGGGGTAATAGACGCCACTGGTACCGCCGGTCAGTACGTTTATGAAGTCGGCGGCCTGACTGACCGTGGATGTCAGGGCAAGCGTAGATATGGCGATCACGGAACGCAGTTTCATTGGGGAACTCCTCATTATTTATTGGGGTCTTTGAGTGGGTGATTGTAGCTCCAGATTTCGCTGGGGTAGCATGGTCGCCTTGACGGAGGAGACGACGATGGATCTGGGTATTCACGGCCGGCACGCGCTGGTCTGCGCTGCGAGCAAAGGGCTGGGACGGGCGTGCGCGTTGGCG
>CAJBAP010000278.1 GCA_903950295.1 uncultured Rhodocyclaceae bacterium | reverse complement strand
GGTCTCGGAGAGTATCTGTGCGAGAACGATCCCCACGCCATTGCGATGGCACGCGAAGTAATGGACAAATTGAAATGGGATGCCGTACCGCCAGCACCGACTTTTAGTCAGCCGCTGTATCCGGCCGATGAACTGATGGGCGTCGTTCCCGCCGATGAGCGCGAACCCTATGATGTGCGAGAAGTCATCGCCCGGTTGGTGGATAGCTCGGACTTCCTTGAATTCAAAGCCAGCTACGCCACCGACACCCTGTGCGGGCACGCCCGCATCGAAGGCCATATTGTCGGAATTCTCGGCAACAACGGCCCGATCCAGCCGGAGGGATCGACCAAGGCAGCGCAGTTCATCCAGCTTTGCGACCAGAGCAATACGCCGTTGGTCTTCCTGCAGAACACTACGGGTTACATGGTGGGTTCGGCAGCCGAACGGGGCGGCGCAATCAAGCACGGTTCGAAGATGATCCAGGCGGTGGCCAACGCGCGCGTACCAAAACTTACGATTGTGCTCGGCGGATCCTACGGCGCCGGCAACTACGGCATGTGCGGGCGCGGTTTTGATCCACGTTTCATTTTTTCCTGGCCATCCGCACGCACCTCGGTGATGGGCGCGGCCCAAGCGGCCAAAGTCATGGAGATCGTTAGCCGGCAAAAGCTGGAACGGGCCGGGCAACCGGTCAATGAGGCTGCGTTATCCGCCATGTCGGAGGGTCTGCGGCTACGACTGGAAAAGGAGTCTACGGCACTGTTTGGTACCGCCCGGCTCTGGGACGACGGCATCATCGATCCACGCGACACCCGACGCCTCCTCGGCCTCTGCCTGTCCATCTGCACCGAAGCGGAAAAACGACAAATACACCCCAATACGTTCGGCATCGCGCGTCTGTAATAATCCAGAGGAGAGAGACATGCACTTCACCACCGAGCACAAACAACTGACCGAAACCGTCACCCGCTTCGTCAAGGAAGAAATCAATCCGCATGTCGAAGAATGGGAAAAGGCCGAGCAATTTCCGTCACATGAAGTATTCAAGAAACTCGGGAATCTTGGCCTCCTTGGCGTCAAGTATCCGGAAGGCTATGGCGGACTTGGGTTGGACTTCTCGTATTCGATGGTAATGGCAGAAGCACTCGGTGAATGTACTTGCGGCGGCATCCCGATGGCCATCGGCGTACAGACCGACATGTGTACGCCGGCCTTGGCACGCTTCGGTTCCGAAGAACTCAAACGCAATTACCTGGCACCTGCCATCGCCGGTGACATGGTGGCCTGCATCGGCGTCAGCGAAGTGGGTGGCGGCTCGGACGTCGCTGCCGTGAAAACCACCGCCCGCAAGGATGGCGACGACCTGATCATCAATGGCGGCAAGATGTGGATCACCAACGGCATGCAGGCGGACTGGTGCTGCCTGCTGGCGAATACCTCCGAGGGCGCGCCGCACAAGAACAAGTCACTGATCTTGCTGCCACTCAATGAAAAGGGCGTCAGCCGACAGAAGATCCACAAGATCGGCATGAATTCCTCGGACACCGCGCAACTATTCTTTGACGATGTACGCGTACCGGCGCGCAACATCATCGGCCAGGCCGGCATGGGCTTCACCTTCCAGATGTTGCAGTTCCAGGAAGAGCGACTGTATGGCGCGGCAGGTTCGCTGAAGATGCTCGATAACATCATCGACCACACCATCGAATACACGCGTGAGCGCAAGGCCTTCGGCAAATCCATCCTCGACAATCAGGCGGTGTATTTCCGGTTGGCTGAACTGCGCACTGAAGTTGAAGCCCTGCGTTCGCTCACCTACCGCGCCGTGGAGGCCTATGTTTCCGGGAAGGATGTGACCAAGCTGGCCTCGATGGCCAAGCTTAAATGCGGTCGGTTATGCCGCGAAGTGACAGATGCCTGCCTTCAGTTCTGGGGCGGAATGGGCTATACATGGGATAACCATGTATCCCGTGCCTATCGCGATGCACGCCTGATCTCGATCGGCGGCGGCGCTGACGAAGTGATGCTGGGCATCATCGCCAAGCTCGAAGGCACGCTGCCGGGCAAGAACCTCTGACATGGCCGCGGCCACGGAAGTCACTCCGGCAGTTGCTGTCCGCCGCGACCATGGCGTCACGCATCTGACATTCAACCGCCCCGAATCGCGCAATGCGATGTCGCTGGCCATGGTTGAAGCATTGCTGTCCGCCCTCGGTGCCGCTGAACAAGATGGCTGCACCCGGATCATCGTCCTGCGCGGAGCCGGTGGCCACTTTTGTGCCGGGGCCGACCTCAAGGATATAGCTGCCGCGCGCGGCAACGGTGGCGACGCCATCGCAGCCGTGAATCGGCGCTTTGGCGAACTGTGTGCCGCCTTCGCCGCCTCGCCTATTGCCATTGTCGCAGTGCTTGAAGGCTCGGTTATGGGCGGCGGCTTCGGTTTGGCCTGCGCGGCCGATGTCGCAATCGCGGACGCACAGGCAAGCTTTCGCTTGCCGGAAACATCGCTCGGGCTGGTTCCCGCGCAGATCGTGCCCTACCTGGTTGAGCGCCTCGGTTATTCACAGGCACGGCGTTTGGCGGTAACCGGCGGGCGAATCAATGGAGCCGCCGCCCTGCAGATCGGACTGGTACACGAATGCCATACCGATAGCGCAGTACTCGACGTCGCTGTACAACGCCTGATTGGCGAAATACTTGCCTGTGCACCACGAGCACTTGCCGTCACCAAGCAACTGGTCGCGCGCGCCCGGCTGCTCCCGCCGCAGTCCCTGATCAACGACGCCGCCGCCGAATTTTCCAGGGCAGCGCTGAGCGAGGAAGGCACCGAGGGCACAATGGCATTCATCCAGAAGCGCAAACCGGCCTGGGCACCGCCATGAAAACCTTTACCAAGATACTGATCGCCAATCGCGGCGAAATTGCCTGCCGCATCATGCGCACCGCACATAAGCTCGGCTATCGCTGCGTCGCCGTTTATTCGGATGCGGACGCGGGTTCGCTGCACGTCAGCCTGGCCGACGAAGCAATACGCATCGGTCCGGCGCCGGTCGCCGAGTCCTACCTCAATGGTACCGCCATCATCGCTGCCGCCCAGCGCTGCGGGGCACAGGCAATCCATCCGGGTTATGGTTTTCTGTCCGAGAACGCCGGGTTTGCGCAGGCCTGCCTTGATGCCAGTCTGGTGTTCATCGGCCCGCCTCCCGCGGCCATCGCGGCGATGGGCGACAAGGCCGCTGCCAAGCGATGCATGATGGCCGCCGGCGTTCCAACGGTACCCGGTTATCTCGGCGAAGAACAAAGTGACGCCGCTTTCGCAGCTGCCGCCAATAAGGTCGGTTTCCCGTTGCTGGTCAAGGCCGTATCCGGTGGCGGCGGACGCGGTATGCGCCGCGTCGTCAGCACCGACTTTTTGGCGGAAGCCCTTGAAGGCGCAAGCCGCGAAGCTCTCGCCGCCTTTGGCGACGGTACGCTGATGCTTGAACGCCTGATCGAGCAGGGACGCCACATCGAAATCCAGGTATTCGCCGATGCACACGGCAATGCCGTGCATCTGGGCGAACGTGACTGTACCGCGCAGCGACGACGGCAAAAAGTGATCGAGGAAGCGCCCTCGCCGGTGGTGTCGCCGGACATGCGCGCCACGATGGGGCGTGATGCGGTTGCTGCAGCGCTGGCAGTCGGCTATCGAGGTGCCGGCACTATCGAATTCATTGTCGATGCGGCGATGAATCATTACTTCCTTGAAATGAACACGCGCCTGCAAGTCGAACATCCGGTCACCGAGATGATCACCGGGCTCGATCTGGTGGAATGGCAACTGCGCATCGCATCCGGAGAACAACTGCCTTTGCGGCAGGAAGAAATCCGCTTCAGCGGCCATGCCATCGAAGCCCGCTTGTATGCCGAGGATCCCTACGCCGAGTTCGCGCCGCAAACCGGGGAGGTACTGTACTTTCGGCCGCAGACCGTCACTCAGGCCGGAGTGCGCATCGACGCCGGCATTGTCGAAGGCGACAGCATCTCACCCTATTACGATCCGATGGTCGCCAAAGTGATCGCGCATGGGCAGGATCGCGATGAAGCCATCCGGCGCCTGATGGTCGCACTTGAAGATTCGCCCTTGCTGGGCGTCAACAACAACGGTCGATTCCTGCGCGATCTGGTTGATCATCAAGATTTCCGCGCGGCACGCATGCACACAACGCTACTCGATGAATGGACTTCCTCCGGCGAATCGCCGCTCCAGCGACCGCAGCCGAACGAGAACGACTGGGGACTGGCAGCCGCACTGTTCAGCGGGCCTGCCGGCTGGCGCTCGAGGAGCGTAAATGCACATTCGCTAACACTCAGTTGCTTGGGACAACGCCGCACCCTCCGCGTCGAGGCTGATGCAACGGGCGTAAAAGTCGGCGCTGGCGACACGGCCATGAGAGTCACCACGGGGCCGGAAATGGAAGGAGTCCTGCACTACACGATTGATGGCCTCACCCGTCGCG
>CAJBAP010000277.1 GCA_903950295.1 uncultured Rhodocyclaceae bacterium | reverse complement strand
CGGCCAGCAACTCCAGCCATTCAGCGGGCAAGGCCATGAGACGAGCGGCCTCGGGCTGAAGCGAGGGGCGGGCAAGTCCGTAGAGATGCACGCCGGCGAGGTTTTCTGCTGCCTTGCCCAGCAGGTCGAGGTATGCAGCCAAATCTCCCATGGCTGGCGACGCACCATCGAACCGGAAAAAACAGGTCTGCACCCACGTTTCGCACAGGGTGCCGCATTGCTGCAGACGACGCAAAACCGTCGCGGGCTGCAATGCAGCACCGTTGATGCGTCGCATTGCCTCAACGCCGACGGCATCAACCTTGAACCACACTTCGCCACCCGCAGCGCCGATCATGGCGATACCGCGCTGAACCGTTTCACGGCCCAGCATGCTGCCGTTGGTGATAAGCCGCAGCCTGGGCCGATCTACCTCGGGCAGCGCATCGAGCAACCGGCATACGCGACTAACGGCATCGGCGAACTCGGCCGCGCTGGTCGGTTCGCCGTTGCCGGAAAATGCCACATCAACAACCCGCCGCGCCTCTGGTGGCGCATGGCGCTCCAAAAAATCGCCAGCGAAAAGTTGCGTGAGCATCTCCTGCAATTCGGCATCCAATTGCCGGAGATCGATGGGGGGCGGGCCTCCGCGCTTGAGATCTGGCACCTGGCAATAGATGCAGCGCCAGTTGCAGGCATTGTTCGGATTGAGGTTGATACCGATGGAAACCCCGCCGGCACGGCGTGAAACGACCGGATAAACATAGGTCATGCCGGCGCTGTCGCGGCTGTGATCCTGGATGGTAAGGCGGCCTGAGGTGGGGGACATGCGGAGAAACGGCTGGGATATACTAAGTCCTCCCGAGATTACCACCACTCCCATGCAGATCACGCGTCGCCTCGAATTTGACGCCGGCCATCGTATCCCCGATCACCAGAGCCAGTGCCGCCATCTGCACGGGCATCGTTATGCTCTGGAAATCACGCTTGCGGGCGAGGTCATCGAGGCTGCCGGCCAGCCTTACAACGGTATGGTGATGGATTTTTCCGAGGTCAAGGCCATGGCCATGCGTCATGTTGTCGAGGTCTGGGATCACGCCTTTCTCGTTTTTCGCGGCGACACGTCAGTTGCCAACTTTCTCGCCAGTCTGCCCGGCCATAAAACCGTGGTGCTCGACCGCGTGCCGACCGCCGAGAACCTCGCGCGGATCGCCTTCGAACTGCTCGACCCGGCCTATCGCGACACCTACGGCAACCACCTGCACCTCGAACAGGTTCGCATCTACGAAACCCCCAACTGCTGGGCAGATTGTCGCCGCAGCGATTTCGCTTCCTGACCTTACGAGCCGCCCCATCATGATCCAGCGCACCCCGCTTTACGACAGCCATGTCGCCGCCCACGGCAAGATCGTCAACTTCGCCGGTTGGGAAATGCCCATCAACTACGGTTCGCAGATCGAGGAACACCACGTTGTGCGTCAGGATGCCGGCATGTTCGATGTCTCGCACATGCTCGCCATCGACCTCGTCGGCAACGAATCGCAGGCTTTCCTGCGCCGACTCATCGCCAACGATGTCGCCAAGCTCACGGTTCCCGGCAAGGCGCTCTACTCCTGCATGCTGCAGGAAGACGGCGGCGTCATCGACGATCTGATCGTCTATTTCTTCACAGAAACCAACTACCGCATCGTCGTGAATGCCGGCACGGCCGAGAAGGATCTGGCCTGGATGCGTTTGCAGGCCGCCAACTTCGCCGTGAGCCTGACTCCACGTCGTGATCTGGCAATGATCGCCGTGCAGGGTCCGCAGGCACGCGAACGCTTTTGGGGAGCTTTTCCCGCAGCCCGCGGCACGACGGTGACGCTGGGTGTCTTTCAGGCCACCGAATGGACGGTGGATGGCATTACCTGGCTAATTGCCCGCACCGGCTACACCGGCGAAGACGGCTTCGAAATCGCCGTACCCGCAGCGCAAGCCACCACTGTCTGGCAGAAACTGCTCGAAGCAGGCATCAAACCAGCAGGCCTCGGCGCCCGCGACACCCTGCGACTGGAAGCCGGCATGAACCTCTACGGCCAGGATATGGACGAGACGCAGAACCCCCTCGAATCCGGCCTCGCCTGGACCGTCGACATGAAAGACACCAGCCGCGACTTCATCGGAAAGTCGGCTCTGGCGGGACGGCATGAGCGCACGTTTGTCGGCCTCGTGCTGCTCGACAAAGGCGTGCTGCGCGCCCACCAGAAGGTCATCACGGCAAAAGGCGCAGGCGAAACCACCAGCGGCAGTTTTGCGCCCACCCTCAACCAGTCCATCGCCTTCGCGCGCCTGCCGGCCGGCGTCGTGCCCGGCGATACGGTCGAGGTCGAAATCCGCGACAAGCTTCTGAAAGCGAAAGTCGTCAAACCGCCCTTCGCCCGCAACGGCAAGCCCCTCATTTAACTCAATCGGAGTCTTCCCATGAACGTCCCCGCCGATCTCAAATACACCCCATCCCACGAGTGGGTCCGCCAGGAAGCCGACGGCACCGTCACTGTCGGCATCACCGACCACGCACAGGAAGCGCTGGGCGACATCGTGTTTCTCGAACTCCCGGAACCTGGCCGTACGGTCAAGGCCGGCGAGGAATGTGCCGTCGTCGAGTCGGTCAAGGCCGCCTCCGATATCTACGCGCCGGTCGCCGGCGAGGTGGTGGCGAAGAACGATGCCGCCGTTGATGCACCGGAAAGCGTGAATCAGGACGCTTACGCCGCCTGGCTATTCAAGCTGAAGCCGGCCAATGCCGCCGACCTCGGCTCATTGCTCGACGCCGCTGCCTACGAAAAAGTCGCTGCGGAGTCCTGAAGATGAAGACGCTGCTCGAACTCGAAGGTCGCGACGAGTTCGTCGCGCGTCACATCGGTCCCAATACCACCGAACAAGCGGCGATGCTTGCCGCCATCGGTGTCACCAGCCTGGCTGAGCTGATCGGGCAGACCGTCCCGGCATCCATCCGCCTCCCAGCTGACCTGCCCCTGCCACCCTCCTCTACCGAGCACGCCGCTCTGGCAAGGCTCAAGGCGCTGGCCGGGCAGAACCAGATCAGGAAATCCTGCATCGGCCTCGGCTACTACGGCACGCACACGCCGCCGGTGATCCAGCGCAACGTGCTCGAAAACCCCGGCTGGTACACCGCTTACACGCCCTATCAGGCCGAGATCGCCCAGGGCCGCCTCGAGGCGCTGCTGAATTACCAGCAGATGGTGATCGACCTCACCGGCATGGAATTGGCAAACGCCTCCCTGCTCGATGAAGCGACCGCCGCCGCCGAGGCGATGACGATGGCGCGCCGTTCCAGCAAGTCGGCGAGCAATGCCTTCTTCGTCGATGCCGACTGTTTTCCGCAGACCCTCGATGTTGTTCGCACCCGCGCCACCTACTTCGGCTTCGAACTGATCGTCGGCCCCGCCGAAAGCGCCACAAACCACGAGGTTTTCGGCACCCTACTGCAGACTCCCAACGCCAAGGGTGAGATCAAGGACTTCACCGACCTGATCACCACGCTGAAGGCCAAGAACACAGTGACCGCTATCGCCTGCGATTTGATGGCACTGGTACTGACCAAGTCACCCGGCGAAATGGGTGCCGACATTGCCTTCGGTTCCTCGCAGCGCTTCGGCATCCCGATGGGCTACGGTGGTCCACATGCCGCGTTCTTCGCCTGCAAGGACGAGCACAAGCGCTCCGTGCCCGGTCGCATCATCGGCGTCTCGAAGGATGCACGCGGCAAGACCGCGCTGCGCATGGCGCTGCAGACACGCGAACAGCACATCCGCCGCGAGAAGGCCAACTCGAACATCTGCACCTCTCAGGTACTGCTCGCCAACATGGCCGGCATGTACGCGGTCTGGCACGGCCCCGAGGGCCTGAAGCGCATCGCCCGACGCATCCATCGCCTGACCTGCCTTGCCGCTAAAGCACTCAATGTCACTGGCAGTTTCTTCGACACCATCCAGATAAAAGTCGGCGCTGGCGGGACGGCAACATTAAAGGCCTCGTCCTTCAATGTGCATCACCTCGACGCCGAAACCGTCAGTATCAGCTTCGATGAAACCACCACACGCGAGGATGTCGCCGCCCTGCTAGCCCTGCTCGGCAAAACCACCGACCTCGACGCCGCGTGTCCGGATGTGATTCCGCAAAACCTGCGCCGCACCTCGTCCATCCTCGCGCATCCGGTGTTCAACACCCACCACACCGAGCACGCGATGCTGCGCTATCTCAAGTCGTTGCAGAACAAGGATCTGGCGCTCGACCACGCGATGATCCCGCTCGGCAGTTGCACGATGAAGCTCAACGCCGCCGCCGAGATGATGCCGGTGAGCTGGCCGGCCTTCGGTGCCATGCACCCGTTTGCGCCGGCTGATCAGGCGCAAGGCTACGCGCAGATGATCGGCGAACTCGCCGGGTGGCTGACCACCATCACCGGTTTCGATGCCCTCTGCGTGCAGCCCAACTCCGGCGCGCAGGGCGAATACGCGGGCATGGTCTCGATTCGTCGCTACCAGGCGGCGCAGGGCCAGGCCCACCGCGACATCTGCCTGATCCCGAAATCGGCCCACGGCACCAACCCCGCTACCGCGCACATGTGCGGACTTCAGGTCGTCGTCGTCGATTGCGACGACAACGGCAACGTGGATGTCGCCGACCTGAAAGCCAAGGCGGCCGAGCATGCCGACAAGCTCTCCTGCCTGATGATCACCTATCCCTCGACACACGGCGTGTTCGAGGAAGCGGTGATGGAAATGTGCCGCATCATCCACGCCCACGGCGGTCAGGTTTACATGGACGGTGCGAATTTGAATGCCCAGGTCGGCCTGACTTCGCCCGGGCACATCGGCGCTGATGTTTCGCACATCAACCTGCACAAGACCTTCGCCATTCCGCATGGCGGTGGCGGCCCGGGCATGGGCCCAATCGGCCTCAAGGCTCATCTTGCCCCACACGCCCCGGGTCATCTGCTCGCGGCCGATCGTGTCGGTGCCCAGGGCGCAGTCAGCGCCGCGCCCTTCGGCTCGGCCTCGATCTTGCCGATCTCGTGGATGTACATTGCGATGATGGGCGGTAGCGGCCTCAAGCACGCGACCGAAGTGGCGATTCTCAACGCCAACTACGTTGCAACACGCCTGCAGGAGCACTATCCCGTGCTCTACACCGGCAGCCACGGGCGCGTCGCGCACGAGTGCATCCTCGACATCCGCGCCATCAAGACGGCTACCGGCATTGCCGAAATCGACATCGCCAAGCGCCTGATGGACTACGGTTTCCACGCACCGACAGTGAGCTTCCCGGTCGCCGGCACGCTGATGGTCGAGCCGACCGAATCGGAGAACCAGGCCGAACTCGACCGTTTCATCGCGGCGATGATCAGCATCCGCCACGAGATTCGCCAGATCGAAGCCGGCGCCTGGCCGGCCACCGACAACCCGCTGAAAAACGCCCCGCACACGCAGGCCGATATCGTTGGCGAGTGGAACCATCCTTACTCACGCGAGACGGCGGTATTCCCCCTGCCCTATGTTGCCGCCAACAAGTTCTGGCCCTCAGTGAATCGCATCGACGATGTCTGGGGCGACCGCAACCTGTTCTGTGCCTGCGTACCGATGGAGGATTACCTGTAATGTCCATTTACCGACTGGGCGAAAAGACACCGCAACTCGCCCATTCGGTCTGGATCGCGCCGAATGCCACGGTCATCGGTGACGTGCGCCTCGCCGAAAACGTCAGCATCTGGTGGAACGCCGTGCTGCGCGGCGACAACGACCCGATCAGCATCGGCGCAAACACCAACATTCAGGATGGTTCGGTGCTGCACACCGATATCGGCATGCCGCTGACCCTCGGATGCAACATCACCGTCGGCCACATGGTGATGCTGCACGGTTGCACGGTGGGCGACGGTTCTCTGATCGGCATCAAGAGCGTGATTCTCAACGGCGCAGTCATCGGCAGGCAGTGCCTGATCGGTGCCAATACGTTGATCCCGGAGGGCAAGGTAATTCCCGACCGTTCGCTGGTGATGGGCTCACCCGGCAAGGTAGTACGCGAACTCACCGACGAGCAGATCGCCCGCCTGGCCTACAGCGCCGCGCATTATGTGGAAAACGCGCAGCGTTACCGGCAAAAACTACAGGAGTTCACCGCATGAATATCCGTACCCTACTGCTTCTTGCCACACTGCTGCTCCCCCCCGTCACCGGCATGACTGCTGAACCCGCAACAAAACCGTCTGGCACCCTGATCGACTTTCGCGTCGATGTACAAAAAAGCGTCGCCAATGATCTTGGGCGCGCCACCGCTTTCGCCGAAATGACCGGCGCAGACCCCGCCGAGGTAGCACGCAAGGTGAAGGCAGTAATCGCCGACGGTTTTTCTTCCGCCAAGGCCCTGCCCGGCATCACGGTGAAGAGCGGCGCTACCCACACCTACCCGCTTTATGGCAAGGGCAACCGCAACATCGAAAACTGGCGCATGCGCTCGGAAATCGTGCTCGAAAGCCGTGATTCCGCCGCCTTATCCACGGCCGTCGGCAAGCTGCAAGGCTCGCTTGCCGTCAGCAACATCAATTTCTCGCCGGCACCCGAAACCCGGCGCAAGGCCGAAGACGATGCCACGATCGAAGCCATCGACGCATTTCGCGCCAAGGCCGAGCGCATCGCCGGGTCAATGAAAAAGCCCTACCGCATTCGCCAGATGAGCGTAAATGGCAACGGCAACTTTCCGCAGCCCTACCCCGTTGCCCGTGCCGCAATGATGGCTGCCGAAGCTGCACCGATGCCGATCGAGGCGGGTGAATCGACCGTCACTGTGGGTATCAACGGCCAGATCGAGTTGCTGGAGTAGGCTTCGACGCCGTCCCGCCAGCGCCGACTTTTTGTTCTGCTCCAGCACCAGGGGGTTTATGTGGCGTCTGCACGAATACTTCGCCCTCTT
>CAJBAP010000276.1 GCA_903950295.1 uncultured Rhodocyclaceae bacterium | reverse complement strand
TCGCCCGACTTCAAGGGCAAGCCGCTCGCCACTGGCCTGTCGGCCTCGCCCGGCGCGGCTTCCGGCAAGATCGTTTTCGATGCCGATTCGGCCGAAGCGCGCGGCAATGCAGGCGAAAAAATAATTCTGGTGCGTGAAGAAACCAAACCGGAAGACATCCACGGCTTCTTCCAGGCGCAGGGCATTCTCACCAGTCGTGGCGGCAAGACTTCACATGCGGCCGTGGTTGCACGCGGCATGGGCAAGCCCTGCGTATCGGGTTGCGAAGCCATCCACATCGACGACATCAATCGGCGTGCCACCATCGGCGATTCGACACTGCATGAAGGTGACGTCATCACCATCGACGGCGGCAACGGCAACGTCTATGCCGGTGAAGTGCCGACCGTGCAGGCCGAGTTCAACGAGGATATGCAGACCCTGCTGAAGTGGGCCGACCAGGTGTCACGTCTCAAAGTGATGGCCAACGCCGACACGCCGGAAGATGCCCTGCGCGCGCGTGAATTTGGTGCCATGGGCATCGGCCTGTGCCGCACCGAGCGCATGTTCAACGCCACTGACCGCCTGCCCATCGTGCAGGAGATGATCCTCGCCGAGACGAATGAAGAGCGCCAGACCGCACTTGACCGCCTGCTGCCGATCCAGCGCTCCGACTTCAAGGGCATCTTCAAGGCCATGAAGGGCTTGCCGGTTACCGTGCGCCTGATGGACCCGCCGTTGCACGAGTTCCTGCCCACTGCCGCCCAGCTCGAACTCGAAATCGCCCACTTGCACCATCTGCGCGATTCCCTCAGGGCGCTGGAAGAACTGCCGGAAACCCTGAAGCTGCTGAATCCGAAGCTCTACATGCAGTATGCCGATGGCCTGACCAAGCTCGGTCGCAGCATGACCGACTTCAAGGAAGGACACCTCGAAGAGGATGTCATCGCCAAGAAGGAAAAGACCCTCAAGAAGGTGCGAGCGCTCTCCGAAGTCAACCCGATGCTTGGCCATCGCGGCGTGCGTCTGGGTATCACCTATCCAGAAATTTACTCAATGCAGATCCAGGCGGTGCTCGAAGCCGCCGCGCTATGCGCCAAGGAAGGCATCGAGGTTTATCCGGAAATCATGGTGCCGCAGGTGGCAACGGTAGAAGAGTTGGTGCGCATCCACAGCTACGTCAAACGCATCCATAAAGTAGTCGAGCTCACGCACGGCATCAATGTCGGCGTCAAGTTCGGCAGCATGCTGGAAGTGGTACGTGCCTGCCTGCGCGCCGGACGCATGGCGCAGGATGCCGAGTTCTTCTCTTTCGGCACCAACGATCTGACGCAGGCCACGTTCTCGTTCAGCCGCGAAGATGCCGAGAACAAGTTCCTGCCGGGCTACGTCGAGGCCGGCATCCTCGTCGACAACCCCTTCGAAGTGCTCGACCAGAAGGGTGTCGGCGAACTGATGAAGCTGGCTGTCACCGAAGGCCGCAAGACCAATCCAGAACTCAAGATTGGCATCTGCGGCGAGCACGGCGGTCATCCGGGCTCGATCGCCTTCTGCCACAAGATCGGGCTTACGTATGTGTCCTGCTCAGGTCCGCGTGTGCCGATTGCACGACTGGCAGCAGCGCAGGCACAACTGCTGGACGATGGCGGCAAGGTAACGAAGAACGCCTGATTGTTACATCCCGAACGCCAGCGCCGTGAAAAGTCGGCGCTGGCGGGACGGCGAGTGTTGCATGTACATGGCAGAATGCCGGAGAGAGAGGCAGCACCATGTTCTCCATTGAAATCGTTTCCGACTTCGTCTGCCCGTGGTGCTTTATTGGCACGCGCCGGTTGGCGGCTGCCATCGCCATGATTCGGCAAGAGCAACCCGGTTTTCAGCATCGGGTCGTGTGGCGGCCCTTTTTTCTCAACCCGGATACGCCGCCGGAAAGAGAACCCTATCTGCCTTTTCTCATCCAGAAGTTTGGCAGTCGCGAAAAGGTCGAAGAAATATTCGAGCGTGTGCGTATGGCCGGGCGACCTTACAGCCTCGAATACGCGTTCGAGAAGATCACATTTCGCGCCAACACCCTGAAGGCGCATCGATTGCTGCATTGGGCGCAAACCGTGGTGCCCGACGAGGCCAAGGTGAGTGCACTGGTGGAGCGGCTGTTTTCCGCGCAGTTCCAGCGCGGCGAGCATGTGGGTGATGCCGGGATATTGGCGGCGATCGCCGCCGAGTGCGGTTATGACGCGACGGTGGTTGCAGACTATCTCGCCTCCGACCGCGATGCGGACAGCGTGCGACAGCGGGAAAGCGCAGTGCGTGCGCTAGGTATCACCATGGTGCCGACCTTCATCCTGCCCGGTAATCAGATCATTGTCGGGGCAGAAGATCCAACGATTCTGGCTGAAGGCATTCGGCGTGCGCTACAGGGCGATCAGCCCTATGGATGACACCGACTTCATGGGTATGGCGCTCGACCTTGCGCGCGAAGCGGCGACGTTGGGCGAGGTGCCGGTCGGGGCGATCGTGGTCATGGATGGCGAAATCGTCGGGCGCGGCTGCAACCAGCCGATCGGACGCCACGATCCGACTGCCCATGCCGAGGTAATGGCGCTGCGCGATGCATCGGCACGTCTCGGCAATTACCGGTTGCCGGGCTGCACCCTGTATGTGACGCTGGAGCCTTGCGCAATGTGCGTCGGGGCGATGTTTCACGCACGGGTCAGTCGTGTCGTGTTCGGCGCACGTGATCTCAAGACCGGTGCGGCAGGCAGCGTGATCGACTTGTTTGGCGAGGAGCGACTGAACCACCATGCTGAAATAGTCGGTGGCGTACGTGCCGAGGAATGCGGGGCGCTGTTGTCCGCATTTTTCGCCGCGCGCCGACAGAAAACCGAGGTGGCCTGATGCGTATCGCCATCAGCATTCCAGCGCAAACACTCGAGCTATTCGGTGATCAGGACCGTTTGCTGAAACGCTATGTCGTCTCGACGGCAACCAACGGAGCAGGGGAGCAAAGCGGCAGCTATTGCACGCCACGCGGCCGCCACCTCATTCGCGCAAAAGTCGGCGCTGGCGAGACGGCAAACACAGTCTTCGTGCGCCGGCGACCAACCGGCGAGATATGGACGCCGGCGCTTGCAGCCGCCAATCCCAACCGCGACTGGATTTTGACGCGCATACTCTGGCTTTCGGGTTGCGAACCGGGACTCAACCGGCTCGGCAACGTCGATACCATGCGGCGGTATGTTTATATCCACGGCAGCCCGGACAATGTAGCGATGGGCACACCGGGCTCGATCGGCTGCGTGCGCATGCGCAACAACGACATCATTGAACTCTTCGACCTCGTGCCACCTTACACGCCGGTCGATATTGCCACCTGAACACCTACCCCAAGGGGAACCAATCATGGATGTACATCATCTCGCCGCCTGCGAATTTCTAGCGTCTGTTATCCGTAACCAGCCCGAACTGCTCAAGGGCTTCACTCCCAACAAGGACAGTGGCGAAATGGTCGCCAATTTTTGCAGTGCCTTCATTGAGCGTTTTTCCCACAGTCTGAAGGATTTCGACTCGGGCTCGAAAGAGGCGAGTCTGGACGACTGGAGCTTCCTCAGTATCAAGAAGGGGGCGTAGCCGGATTTACGGTCGGGGCAGCCATGGGGTCGGGGTGCCTTCTGCGTCAATGAGGGCGTCGACCGTCTGCCAGGCCGTGACCCCGCCGCGATCGATGGTCATCTGCAATAGCCAGCCAATCTTTGCTGCCGGCAGTTCGAAGCCGTCGAAGACGAAATTGCCCAGGCTGTAGATGATCGGTTTGCCACGGTAGATCTCGGTTCCCTGCGTGACGTGCGGATGGCCGCCGACGATGGCATCGGCACCGGCATCGATCATCAGGCGAGCCAGGCGGCGCTGCCGTTCGGTCGGCTCAGGTTCGCGTTCCCAGCCCCAGTGCATGTAGGGAATCACCACATCGGCGCCGGCGGTACGTGCCGCACGGA
The DNA here is from genome assembly GCA_903950295.1 of uncultured Rhodocyclaceae bacterium. The sequence goes on along the minus strand of CAJBAP010000276.1, from coordinate 12,196 downwards.
TATCGGCGAGCACGTGACTGTCTTCACTCCAGGCGATACCCGGCCAGTTGGGACCGGCCTCGAAGCTGCGCGGCTTGAATTCGTTGTAACCCAAGACAGCGATACGCAGGCCATGCTTTTCAATCCAGAGTGGCGCATGGGCTTCGGTCAGATTTCTGCCGCCGCCAAAACTGGTGATGCCGATGCTTTTGAGGTGGTCAAGCGTTTCAAGGAAGGCCGCCTGGCCGTAATCACCCGAATGGTTATTGGAAACGGCCAGGGCATCGAAGCGACCCTTGAGCACGGCAAGCACGCGCGGATCGGCGCGAAAATTGTAGATCTTGCTGTCCATTGGCTTGCCGACCGTAGCGATGGGACACTCGAGGTTGCCGATGCGGTAGTCGGCATCCGCCAGCAGCGCGGCAAACGGCCCTAACGGGTCGCGGCCGGCGGCAATGGCCTGACCGGGGCCATCATCGAGCATGATGTCGCCGACGAAGATCAGCCGCACCGGTTCGGCGTGCGCCGGGGCCAGCGCGAGTAGCCACAGGCCGAACATGCAGGTGAGCGCGAATTTCACTTGAGTTCGCACCAGTATTCCAGTTCCCCGTCACGGACAGGTTCATATACGAAGTGCAGTCCGGTGAATCCATGTGGGCCGCTGTTGATCGGTGGCCAGGTGAAAATCGCCTGGTGCAAGGGCATCGGGCCGGCGTCACGGTCGGCAAAGACGTAGGTCTTGATGGCGGTGCGTTGCTCGAATACCAGCTTGAACAAGAAGTAGGAGCCGACTTGTACTGTGGATACGGCATAGGGATCGCTGACCGGCTGCGCTTCCAACGTACGGGTTTCGCCACCGTAGGTGACGTGACAGGCGACTGTTTCCGCATGGACGCTAGAGCAGAGCAGCAAGCAGATTGCCAACAAATTTTTCATTTCCACTCCAACGGAAATTGGAAGCGCCGCCGTCCGCCGGCTTGATTACCGGGTAACCAAGTCTGCTCGTCTAAGGTTGCCGTCCCGCTGGCGCCGACTTTTACCACCGTCGAGCAACGTGTGCCGTAGTCGGGGCTGCAAATGAAGGCGGCGGAAAGCAGCCGTTCCCAGTCGAGAGAAACACCAGTGGCGGGCAGCGTTTCATCCGGGTGGCGGATGTCGTCACGCAGAAGGTGGAAGAGGGCAGTTTCATCGGGCAGCACGCTTAGGGCGGCGGTCAGCGCCGTCTTGCCAGCGCCGACTTTTGGCCATGGCGTATCGAGCAGGTGGTTCGACAGTCCGTAGATGCCCGGCGCCAATTCATGCCGTTCCATCGAGACATTGCTGAAGGCGACCAAGCGAGCGTTCTTGTTTTCAAAATTGCCGAGCAGGAGATTGAAACCGTTGTAGTCGGCGGCCGACAGGGTATCCAGATAGGTATCGATGTCGGTATCGCCGGCCAGGAAATCAGCCACCAGTTTGCCGCGAGAGGGCGCCTTGGGCTTTTGATTCGCGGGGTCGCGGTAGTTGGTCAGTGCGGCGAAGCGGCCTTCGCGTGTGATGCCCAGCCAAGTGCCACCGGCCTCAAGGTCACGCCCCGCCAGCACCTGCGGAGACTCAGGCCAAAAGTCGGCGCTGGCGGTAGGGCGTGCGTAAAACTCGTCGCGGTTCGCAGCAACCACCAGGGGGTAGTCGGGATGCGCCTGCCAGGCGACGAGAATCAAACACACACTATTCGATGGCGTAAGGCAGGGGGAGCATTTGCAGGCGCGGGCCGTCGGGCTTGCCGACATGCACTTCCCCCGCTTCTGCGCCGGACGATTGCACGACGACGAGACATTCGTGGCCACCTTCGGGCGAGGGCGCGGTCAGCACCAGGGCGCCACAATGCTGGTCGCCCGCCTCGGGGGTAAACACATCGGTGCCGGGCGGGAAGGGCGTGTCGAGTTTGGCCCGATACATGCGGCGCTTGATCTTGCCAAGGTATTGGGTGCGGGCGACGATTTCCTGACCGGGGTAGCAGCCTTTCTGGAAGCTAACGCCGCCGACAGCAGCGACTTCGTAATTCACCATCTGCGGCACGAAGGCTTCCTGCGTGGCGGCAACAATGCGCGGAATGCCGGCAGCAATTTCGGCGCGATGCCAGTCGGCGAGTTGCCCGGGCGTGCCTAGCCCAGCCTGGAGGGAGGCGGCCTGGTCCGCCGGTACGGCAAGCACGCAACGGTCGGCATCAAGCCGGATGGCCGTGCCGCCCTCGAAGGGCGCCGAGGTCATTGGCGCAGCGGGACCGATTTGCCCACCGACCACGCCGATCAGCACGCGTTCGCCGGAAATGTCGGTCAGTTTGACCTTGCTGCGCAGCACGTACATCGAGAGTTTCTTGAGGATCGCCGGCAGGATGTCGGCCGACAGTTGCAGCAGGTAATCGCCACCCTCGCGCCAGATCAGGAAACTGGCGATCAACCGGCCCTTGGCGGTGCATAGCCCGGCATGGAGCGCACCATCAGCGGGAATGTGATTGATGTCATTGGTCATCAGGTTGTGCAGGAAACCGGCGGCATCTTCACCGCTGGCACGGATCAGACCCTGGTCGGTCAGGGGTACAAGTAAAGTGGTCGGGGTCATGGTGATCCGGCAAAAGAGAATTCGACAAGAGCGGCTATCATAACCGCCTTCCATGAAGCGCATATTCAAACGCCTCCTGTTGCTGCTCGGCTTTATCCTCCTGCTGGCCGTGGGCTTTGCCGCCTGGATGGCGTGGTTCGCATCTGCGGCCTTGCCGCTCAAACTCAATGGCCAGGATTTTGTGGATTTCGACATCCGCCCCGGCCTCGGACTCAAGGGAGCGGCACAAGCGATGGCCGATGCCGGCGTCGGCATTCCGCCTTGGCAGTTCGCTTTGCTCGGACGGTTGTCCGGACGTGATCGCAGCATCAAGGCCGGCAGTTATGAGGTCGGTGTTGGCATAACTGCATGGCAACTGCTGGAAAAGCTCACTGCCGGGGACGTGACGCAGACGGAGATCGTCATTGTCGAGGGCAAGACCTTTCGCGAACTACGCGCCAAACTCGATGCCAATCCCGATTTGCGTCATGACGCCACCGGTATGAGCGACAGCGAAATCCTGCAACGCATTGGCGCGAACCAACCCCATCCCGAGGGACAGTTTTTTCCCGATACCTACCTGTTCGCACGTCAGTCGAGCGATCTGGTGATCTACCGACGCGCCTATCAAGCCATGCAGCGCCGGATCGTATCGGCATGGGAAAGTCGCGATACATCAGTGCCTTACCGTTCCATCGAGGAGGCACTGATCATGGCCTCGATTGTCGAGAAAGAAACCGGCACGCCGGCGGATCGGGGTAAGGTCGCCTCGGTATTCGTCAATCGTCTGAAGCGCGGCATGTTGCTGCAGACCGATCCGACGGTGATCTACGGCCTGGGTGACAAGTTTGACGGCAACCTGAGAAAGCGTGACCTGCTGGCTGATACCCCGTACAACACCTATACCCGCAGCGGTCTGCCGCCCACACCGATTGCCTTGCCCGGCATGGCCTCGATCCAGGCTGCCCTGCATCCGCCGGCCACCGAGTTTTTATATTTTGTTGCCCGCGGCGACGGTTCCAGCGTCTTTTCGCGAACGCTGGAGGAGCATAATCGCGCGGTCAACAAATACCAGCGCGGCGGAGGGTAGGGGCGGTGAAAGGCAAATTCATCACACTCGAAGGTGTCGATGGGGCAGGGAAAAGCACCCACCTGAACTGGTTGGTTGCACATCTGCGCACCCAAGGCCGAACAGTCGTGCAGACGCGCGAGCCCGGCGGCACACCATTGGGCGAAAAGCTACGCGAAATATTGCTCCACGAGTCGATGCACCTCGAAACTGAGGCGCTCCTGATGTTCGCCGCCCGTCGCGAACATCTTGAACTGGTGATCAAACCGGCTATCGAGCGCGGCGACTGGGTAGTTTGCGATCGTTTTACCGATGCCAGCTTTGCCTATCAAGGTGGCGGACGCGGTTTGTCGGTCGAAAAACTCGGTCAACTCGAACGCTGGGTACAGGGGGATTTTCAGCCCGATCTGACCTTGTTGTTCGATTTGCCCATCGACATCGCCTCCCAGCGCATGGCGGGAGCAGCGCGCCAACTCGATCGCTTCGAGCAGGAACAGACTGATTTTCATGAGCGCGTCCGCGCGGCCTACCTGGCACGGGCAGCGCAAATGCCGACTAGAGTACGGGTGATTGACTCTCGCCAGACCTTGGAATCTATTCAGAAAGAACTTGAAGTAATTCTTACAAGTGACTGAACTTAAGTTATTAAATATGGATGCGTGGCAGAGCCTGACAAGCACCGAAGTCCGCCTGCCGCACGCCTTGCTGTTCGCTGGCCCGAGCGGGGTTGGCAAGCGCGAGTTGGCCGATGCGCTCGCCGTGCGCCTGCTATGCGAGCAACCACGCCAAGCCCATGAAGCAGCCTGCGGCGCTTGCCCATCGTGCCTGATGATGGCGAATGGGCAGCATCCAGACTTTCGCCTCCTGCAACCGGACTCGGCGGCCGAGGGTGAGGAGGAGGGTGATGCGACCAGCGAGGGTGGTAGCGACAAGAAAAAGGCCAGCAAACAGATTCGCATCCAGCAGGTTCGCGAGATCGAAGAGTTTTTTCATCTCGGCGGGCACCGTGGCGGCGCACGCGTTTGCTTGATCGATCCGGCCGAGGCAATGAACTCGATCACGGCAAACGCACTTCTTAAGATACTTGAAGAACCGTCTGCATCCTTCTATTTTATAATGATATCTCACCGTTGGCGCAGACTCTTGCCGACCCTTTTGAGCCGCTCACGCCGAGTGATGTTTGGCCGCCCCCCAACCGCCCAGGCGGAACGCTGGTTGGCCGAACAAAAGCTCACTGAGAATGCCAAATGGCTGCCTTTTTTCGGGCACGCACCGCTCGAGGTCGCTACGGCAGCCAAATCTGGCCGACTCAAGGCATTGGAATCCGTGGTTGCCGATTTACTCAAGCCCCAGGAACCACTGGCGCAGGCCAACCGTTGGGAAAGCCTGGTCAAGGCTGACGGCGCGTTGAGCATGGAGGAACTGGTGACCACTGTCCAGAAGTGGCTGTTTGACCTCGGGCAATGCGCTGTTGCCGCCCAGCCGCGCTATTTTCCACAACAAAACAAGGCATTGAGCAACATTGCACAACGCTTGTCATTACCGCTCCTGATGCAGGCACAGCAGCAGGTTTTTCAGTTACGGGCATGGTCAAACCATCCGCTGAATGCCCGTCTGTTTCTTGAAGACCTCTGCGTACGCGCATTTCGACCGTTGGGCTTATGAACCCATGAACCTGCTGGTTGACTCACACTGCCACCTGGATTTCCCCGAACTCGCGGCGGATATTCCTAAGGTATTGAAAAGGATGCAGGAAAACCGTGTCGGCTGGGCGCTGTGCGCCGGTGTAACGCTGGAGCGTTTTCCTGTGATGCTGGATATCGTCCGGTCGCAAGCCAATCTGTTTGCGGCGGTCGGAGTCCATCCTGACACCGAAACAGATAATGAGGAAGCAGCACGCGAAGCTGATATCGAAACCCTCGTCGCACTGGCGGCTGATCCTAAGGTCGTCGCCATCGGCGAGACTGGTCTCGATTATTACCGCCTGACGGGTGATCTCGAATGGCAGCGTGAGCGATTTAGAACCCACATCCGCGCCGCCAAATCATGCGGCAAGCCATTGATTATTCACACTCGCGCAGCTGCGGCAGATACTTTGCGCATTCTGAAGGAAGAGGGTGCGGAGAGCGTCGGCGGTGTATTTCATTGCTTTACCGAAGGAGTCGATGTCGCCAGGCAGGTACTGGAGATGGGGTTTCATATTTCCTTATCCGGCATCGTCACTTTCAAAAATGCCCTCGATATCAAGGCGGTGGCGCAATCCATACCGCTAGATCGCTTGCTGGTCGAAACCGATTCGCCCTATCTGGCGCCCGTGCCTTACCGTGGCAAACCCAATCAACCGGCCTATGTGCTTCATGTTGCTGAAGAAGTCGCACGACTTCGTGGTTTGTCGCTGGAGGCTGTCATTGCCGCAACCACAGACAACTTTTTCAAACTTTTCAAGCAGGCAACTCGATGAATATAAAACTAACTATTGTACTTTTGGTAAGTGCATTCAGCGTGTGCGTACCACTTTCCGCACATTCTGGCGTCTATGAAGACATTCTCTACGCGGCAAATCAGAAGCAAACAGACAAGGTCATCGAACTATTGCGTCGCGGCATGGACGTGAATACGGCGGATGCACAAGGCATGACGCTTCTGATGATTTCAGCCCGTGAAGCCAACCTGGAACTTGTTCGTTTCCTGCTCGATAACCGCGTCAATACGCAGAGGCGCAACCGCTATGGCGACACGGCAATGATGCTTGCCGCCTTGATGGGCCACAAGGACGTCGTTCGCCTGATGCTGGAGCGCAAGGTGGAAATTAATCATGATGGATGGAATGCCTTCCATTACGCCGCATTCGAGGGGCGTAGCGAGATTGTGGCGATGATGATCGGGGCTGGTGCAGACGTGAATATGAAAGCACCGAATGGCCAGACCTCACTGATGCTGGCTGCCAAACGTGGGCACCTCGAAACCGTTCGTTTGCTCGTTGGTGCCAGTGCCGATGTAACTTTGAAAGACCCTGAAGGGGGTAGCGCTCGTGACATGGCGCTCAAGGCAGGGCACACCGACATCGCCACTTTCCTCGAAAAATCGGGGGGGTAGCCGCTTGATCAACCCCGTTTTCCCCGTCGCTGCGATTGCGGTGGTCAGTCTTGCACTGGTGTGCGGCGGTGTCATTCTGGCTCAGACACTGCAACTGGCCGCTTGTCCGCTATGCATCCTGCAACGCATGCTTTACCTTTCCCTAGCATTCATTGCCGGCTTAAGTCTGTGGCTGGCTCGGCGGGCCTTTACCCGACGTCTAATGGCGCTTCCGCTTGTAATTACCTCCGCTACTGGAATGTTTATCGCTGGCTACCAAGTATGGTTACAGCGCTTCGCACCGATGACTACTTGCGGCGGGAGTGAAACTTGGTGGGAATCTCTGGTACGCATAGCGGGAGAACAGGTTCCGCTACTGTTTCACGCCAGCGGGAATTGTTCCGATCAGGCCTGGGTATTTCTTGGCCTCGCCATTGCCGACTGGTCGCTGTTCGCTTTCATGTCATTGCTGTTGCTTTCGTTACTCGTCGTTCTCGGTCGCCACGCATGACCGAAACAGTCCCGGCTCAGGATGTACAAATTCATTATTTGACATAATATATATTATACGAACTTACGTGGTGTATTTGTAGGTGCTGATATTCGTAGCAGGAAAAGATGCACATCAAGGAATATTGGATGTGGCTCCTTATAATTGGGGCGTGAGCAATTTGCCCCAACTCATTGATACTCTCGGACGACCGGTGCGCGACCTGCGCATTTCGGTTACCGACCGCTGCAATTTCCGCTGCGTCTATTGCATGCCAAAAACGGTGTTCGGGCGCGATTACCCCTTTTTGCCACGCGTCGACCTGCTTTCGTTCGAGGAGATTGCGCGCGTCGCCCGCGTGTTTGCCGCTCGTGGGGTTAAAAAGATCCGACTGACGGGCGGCGAACCGCTGTTGCGCCATGGTGTCGAAAACCTGATCGAATTACTGGCAGCGATCCCTGATATCGAACTTACCCTGACGACCAACGGGTCGCTCTTGGGACAAAAAGCGGCAGCCCTGCGTGCCGCCGGTCTGCAGCGGGTAACGGTCAGTCTGGACGCGCTCGACGATGCGGTTTTTCGTCGCATGAACGATGTGGATTATCCCGTGGCCAAGGTACTGGACGGCATCGAGGCAGCTGGCGCAGCCGGACTCGGCCCCATCAAGATCAACATGGTTGTCAAACGCGCTGTGAACGATCACGAAATTCTCGCTCTGGCGCGCCACTTTCGTGGCTCCGGCCACATCCTGCGCTTCATCGAATACATGGACGTCGGCAGCAGCAATGGTTGGAAACTCGACGAGGTGGTGCCTTCCGCCGAAGTCGTGCGCCGTATCGATGGTGAGTTTCCGCTTGAGCCGATCGATGCCAACTATCCTGGCGAAGTCGCCCAGCGCTGGCGTTACCAGGATGGCGCGGGCGAGATTGGCGTGATTTCATCGGTGACACGAGCGTTTTGCGATAGCTGCACGCGTATCCGCCTCTCGACCGAGGGGCAACTCTACACCTGCCTGTTCGCCCAGTCGGGCCACGATTTGCGCAGCTTGCTCCGCGTTGAAAAGAACGACGCCGAACTGGATGCCGCCATCGCCGCCATCTGGCAGGCACGGCAGGATCGCTATTCACAATTGCGCATGGCGGCGACACCGGGCTTGCGCAAGATCGAGATGTCTTACATTGGTGGCTAACCCGGTTACCGGCCTGATCCTTGCCGGCGGTGCGGGCAGCCGCATGGGGGGCAAAGACAAGGGTTTGCTGCCCTATCGTGGTCGCCCGCTCATTGCGCACGTCATCGAACGGCTGGCACCCCAAGTGACTGGCCTGCTGATCAGCGCCAATCGCAACCTCGATACATACGGTGCGTTTGGTTATCCGGTGCTGCCTGATGTTTTGAGCGACTATCAGGGTCCGCTAGCCGGGCTGGCCGCAGGGCTTGTCGCCTGCCCTACCCCGTGGCTGCTGACCTGCCCCTGCGATTGCCCCGATTTGCCTGATGATCTGGTTATTCGCCTGTTTGCAGCAGTTGAAAACGGAAGAACCAACATCGCCGTTGCTAGTGTGGCTGGGTACATGCAGCCGACTTTCCAGCTGTGCCGGAGGGAAATGTTGCCGGAACTCGAAGCATATCTTGCCGCCGGGGGCCGCAAGGTAGGTGCCTGGTGCCGCGAACAGGGTGCGACGGTGGTGGATTTTCCCGATGCCAGCGCCTTTGAGAACCTGAACACACCGAGCGATCTCCTCGACTTGGGCAGTACCCGCTAGGCACTCAACTTGCTCCCACTTCAGTCGTTAATTGACTCAAATGAAATGGGAGCTGGATCATGAAATATCACTGCACACCGGCGACAAATTTGCATGACCTGATCGGCTGCGACAGCACCTCAGGTTTCCAATATGGCCCACTCAGTTCCGCCCTGAAAATTGGTGAGGAACTGGTGCTGGAAGAGAGCAATGCCCTGCCCCTGATGATGGTGGCGAAGATTCACGCCGTATTGCACAATCTTTTCATCGTCGAGACCGAAGAAACGCTGCATGTATCACCCGGTTTCCGGTTGGTGCTGCATTGACACCGACGCGTTGGTTGCGCTTCGCCATTGGCGGTGTCGAGCGCTTCGGCACACTTGATGGCGACATCGTCACCGCATGGAATGGCGACCTGTTCGCCCACCCTACCCCCACAGAGCAACGTTATCCACTTGCCACCGTGCGCCTCCTGATGCCTTGCCGTCCAAGCAAGATGATCGGCCTGTGGAACAATTTTCATGAGCGTGCCGCCAAGGAAAATCTGCACCGACCGGAGCACCCGCTTTACTTCCTCAAGAGCAACAACTGCTTCGCAACGCATGGCGACACCATCCGTCGGCCGGCTGCTTATATGGGTGCCGTCGTGTTCGAAGCCGAACTCGGCATCGTCATTGGCGAGCGTTGCACCAATGTCTCGTTAGCAGATGCCCCCTCGGTGATTTTCGGCTACACCTGCGTCAATGACGTTACCGCCCGCGATCTGATGCGTCTCGACCCGGCCTTCGTGCATTGGACACGCGCCAAGGGCTTCGACTCTTTCGGCGTGTTCGGGCCGGTGATCGCCACCGGGTTAGATCCCGCGCAGTTGCGTGTCAAAGCCAGCGTCTCCGGTGAAGAGCGGCAGAACTACGCGGTGACCGACATGTTTTTCTCACCCGCAGAGATCGTCAGCCGCTTGTCGCACGACATGACGCTCGAACCCGGCGATGTCATCGCCTGCGGCACCTCGGTGGGTGCCGGTGCGATGCAGGACGGCGATACGGTCGAGGTGATCATCGACGGTATCGGCCGTCTGGCGAATCCATTCAACTGATACCGAAGGCCTGCTCGTAGGCGGACAGCGCCTTTGCCACATCCCCCGTCGGTTTTGCAGCGTCACCGCTGCCAAATTCGGTTTGCAGGCTGGTACGGTTGTCGGCAATGTAGTCGATCGCCCGACTGCGGTTGCCGAGCGCGTTCTGGATGAAGTTGCCGTCCGAATTCAACAGGTCAGCCGACTTGGCAAAGTTGGCGCTGAATTCGTCGATGGCATTCACCACCCCACCCTTGTTGCCGGCCAGAACGGATTCAAGCTTTGTGACATCCAGAGCGGCTTGCTTGGTTGCCGGGTCGATGCTGATGCCGAGGCCGCCGAGGCCATTGATGCCGTCAGCGGCGCCGTTGAAGATGTTCTTGATGCTCTGCTCAAGCTCGTAGAGTGAAACCTCTGCCGCCTGGATGTTGTCCAGCACGCCGCCCTCCTCGACTGTCTGGTCGAAGCGATCTTCCCAGGCGTTGTATTGGGCGACAAAACCCTGCAACTGGGCCACGATATCGGTGTTGGCCGTCGTCTGATCGACGTCGCTGAGCTGGCGGCCCACCGCTTCCATGTGCTCGACCGAACTTCCCATCTGGCTCAGTTCTGAAAACTGCGCCTTGAAATTCACCTCGAGGTTATTGATCTGCGACATCATTTTGAAGGCGGATTCGGGGTCCTTCAACGCCAGGTTGCGGCCACTGTTGGCGGCTTCCGAAGTTTTCATACCGAGGATATCGGCAAAATTTGCCGTGTCAGAATTAGCCGATGACGTACTCAGCAAGGCACTCAAAGCCTGACCGCGAAAGCTGGCAATCTCAAGCTGGATGTTGGCGGGCGTGATGTTCATGATATTTCCTCCAGAGCAGAAAGATGGGTGTGAGCACCCGGTATCATGAATAAAGCAATAAACAGGCCTATTTTCTCAGTCTTGAGCTGCACTGCAAGCGGCGCTTGCGATAGCGCCCAATCGGCAACTCGACCCAGCGATGGAAAACGTGGGCGGCGAGCATGCTCAATATCCAGGTGACGCCAAGCCCTAGCGCAGCGAGCCCCGGCGCAGTAGCGCTCGCCCCAATGTGGAGGAACACGGCGCTGACGAGCAGATAAACCGGGAAATGCACTAGAAACAGCGCGTAGGACGTACCCCCGAGGTAATGCACCAGGCGTACTTCCCAGTGCGGCATGTGCAGGCGGCTGAAGCCAAGCACCAGTGCGGTCACGAGGGCAATCGCCAGACGCGGGCGAAAATCAATCGACAGGGCCAATAGGCCGGCAATGCAAATTACCCATAGAAACTGGTTACGTTGCTCGGAACGAATCGCCCAGCCGCTGCCGATGCCCAGAGCGTAGGCGCCGAAAAAATACAGGGCGGTATCATCCCAGCGTGCATCGAGATTGAAATAAAACAGGGAAGCCAAGGCAAGCAGCAATACCGGTGCTGCGCCAGAAAAGTCGGCGCTGGCGGTACGGCGACTCCAGTCTGGCAGGCGCTGGCCGATCCAGAGCAGCAAGACAAACAACACATACAACTGAAAGTCGATCGCCACATACCAGACGCCCGCCGACAGGGCTTCGAAATCGAGCACCCCCTGCAGCATCAGCACATGGGCAAGAAACTGGAGCAACTGCGGCGGACTACCGAGAGAATCATGGCTCATCCATTGACGCGCCAGGACGTTGCAGATGATCGCCAGCAGCAAGGCAGCCGCAAATGGCATGGCCAGCCGGAGATAGCGCTCCCGGATCAGGCAGCCGGGTGTGTCGCCGGGAAGCAGGCCACGCATGGGCAGAAATTGCGCCGCGAGAAATCCGCTGGTAACGATAAAAACCGCCACGGCGTAACGCCCGTAATGGGCGAACCAGGCGATGATGTCGGCAAATAAGGAAGAAAAAGTCGCTGCCTGATCGCTCAAGGGGCCAAACCAGGCCAGATGGTGCAACACAATCAACTGGGCTGCCGTCGCCTTGAGCAGGTCGATGAGCAGTACGCGTGAGCGCAGCGAAGGTTTGGTCATGTTTTAGCCGCGGCCCACCTGCACAACTCCCTCCACCTCACCCAGCACGCCAAGGATGCGCTGCAAATGGGCGGCACTGCCGAGTTCGACAGTGAAGGCCATGCGCGCCACGCCGCTCTTCGACTGTGTATTGACTGCGGTAACGTTGACCTTTTCTTTCGACAG
>CAJBAP010000275.1 GCA_903950295.1 uncultured Rhodocyclaceae bacterium | reverse complement strand
GCGTCATCCCGGCAGTCGGGTTGAGGGAGAGCGTTGAATTGGCACCGGCAAGGACAAGCCTCACATCGTCGCCAGCCCATATCTGACTTCCGTTGCTGAGCGTGATATTGCCAGCAACGAATGCGTAGATATTGCCACCGGCCTCGATCAGGCCATCGTTCATGTTGATGTTGCCTGCCATCATGCCGATGTCTTCCGAGGCGGCTAGGTTGGCAGCAACGGTCAGGGTACCGTTGGCGCTGGAAAAGAGATTGTAGAAGTCCGTCGGACCATTGATGTTTTCGAAATTTGTTGAGTTCAGTAGAGACTTGCTGACTCCCGCAATCAAGGCGAGGTCACCGGCCGAATTCAATGGGCCGGTTACGTTGATGGCGGTACCCGCCGCTAACCCGAGGAAGGGCCAGCAACTGGGGCAGCCCATGGGGGTGGTGGTCGACAACCCACCGGAGCCCACGGTCAGCGTGCCACCCGCGTAAAAGCCGATGTCCCAGGGGCTGCCGATGATTGAGATCCCGGTGGTATCCAGATCACCGCTGGCACTCAGATAAACACCACCATATGAGGTGAAGTTACCTGACGTCAGGTTTCCATTCTCCCGATGGAATTCGACAAAGTTGTTTGCGGGATTATTCGTTGAATTGTCATAAAGTGACACACTGGGATTGCCGCTACCAAAATAATTGACGCCGACACCACCACCGTACGGGGCCGTAGTTCCAGTGACGGCCGCATAAATCGAAGAGGGACTACCTGAAATATCCACGCTGATAGCGTTGCAGCCGTCAGTGCATGTTTGACCTGGAGCCACGCCCTGGCTACTGGTCAAGGAAATCTGGCCACCGCCAGAATTAATATTGATCTCACCAGGATTTGTCCAGTTATCGTCCAAGATTGAGTAACGGGCACTGACGTAGATAGAACCACCGGTTGAGGTAGTGTTCAGATGGCCGATACCGACACTCCCGTTGGGCGCGGCAAGGTAGATTGCCATACTGCCACCATAGGCGGACGAAATTGTGCCGTTGCCCAAAAGGACATTGCCGCCGGTCGATGTGAATTGGATTTGACCGCCGGATGAAACATTCATTGCGGAGCCAGTAATATCGCCGGTGGCAAGGAAATTGATCGATCCGGTACCATTGTTTTGGATGGTTACGCCATTCCCGAGGATGCGCGCCCCAGCACCGAGAGCGTTGAACGTCAAACTACTGCCGCTGCTGTAAGTTGTGCCAGCTGAGAAGGTGATATTGCCCGATCCGTAATAGCCACTTCCTGTGCTGATATAAACGCTTGAGCTACCGAGTTGGGCGGTGATCGTATCCCAACCAATGGTTGCCGAGTCTGCGGACGCAAGAAAAGCGCCACCGTATTGGATTGACCCACCCGTCCCGCCCGAGCCTGCCTGAATGGTTATATCTGTCGGATCGAGCAGCAGCATCCCTGTTTCCCCATGTGGGGCACGGGTATCGGTCAGTCCTTGGTAGTCGAGATACCGATGCCCTGACGTTTCCACGAACCCGCCGTCCCCGCCGTTCGCTCCGCCGCGAGCCTCGATGGTGCCATAAGCGCGGGTAGTGTCATCCGCCCAGACGATCACCTTGCCGCCGTTGCCGTTGTCAGTCGCGTTGGCCTTCAGGCTAGCATTCGGGCCGAAGTAGGAAATGTAGGCGTTCTGGACATCCGGATTCTTGCCCTGGTAGTCGCCGCCGACGAGGATGGTGCCGCCGCCGTTGGCGCCGCTGGCATCGATGCTGGCGTTGTCCATGACTGCAACGCGATTGCCCAGCACCTCAACCTGCCCGCCTTTCGTGCCGGTCGCGACGATGCGGCCACTGCCATCGACATACGTATCCTGGCTGGCTTTGAGGAAGATGCGCCCGCCCTCGCTGGTCACGCTTGATGCATCCAGCGTGCCGCTGTTCCTGACGATGCTGCCGGCAATGCCAATGCGTCCGGCCTCGGCCACGATGGTGCCAAGGTTGGTGGCGTTATTGGCCGCGCCAGTAATCTCCACCTTCACCCCCGGGGTGGCGGTGTCGATCAGATTGACGGTCGCACCAGCGGCCAGGATGGTTTCGCCGCCCGGGGTGGTGATGATGCCGCTGCCGTCAACGCCTGGCACGCTTTCGTTGCTGACATTGGTACCGACCAGATAGACCGAACCGCCCAGCGGCGTCTTGATGGTGCCCTGGTTGATGACATCACCGGCACCGGCGGTAGCCTGGAAGTTGAGTCTGCCGGCCAGAAAGTCTTCCGGCTTCACCTTGAGGGTGGAAGCAACAAAACCAGCCGTATCAACGATGCCGCCGGGGCCCACCATGATCCCGGCCGGGTTCACCAGCCACACCTGACCATTCGAACTCAGGGTGCCGTAGATCTTGCTCATTTCGATAGGGGCGCCGCTACCGGCGCCGACGACCTGGTTGAGCACCCGGGAACTGGCCGAAGTCTGGATGAACTTGGTGGTTTCGCCGGCGGCGATGCCGAACTTCTGCCAGTTGATGATGGCGCCGTTGCTGTTGGTGACGGTGAGGGTGTTGCCGCTGGTGGCAAATCCGGCCGTGCCATTGGCGACTGTCGGCGCGACCGGCAGTGCTTGCGCCTCAACGACAAAACAGGCGGCTACGGCCGCGGCCAGCAGGTGCTGGCGGGCAGTGAAATGAGAGTGTCTGGTTTCTTGTTTCATGATCTTTCCTCTACTGCTTGCACAACAGGATGCAGGATTGCCAAATTATCAGAAGCCGAGAGTCAGCTTGAAATGGCTGCGCCAGTCGCCCGCATTTCCATGCCCCCCACCCAGGCTGTCGCGGCCGGGATCGAGAATGTTGGCAGCATCCCAACTGAAGGTGACATCCTTCTGGTAGGAATAGCGTATGCCGACACCGGCAGAACCGACGGTGATTTTGTTGAAACTCGAGTCTTCGCCATTGTTACCGACGTTGCGGCCGTAACCGAAGTCGTAGAACATCACGCCATGCAGGTTGCCGGGGGCATTGAAATAGCTCGCCAGATTCGGCGTTAAGGCCTCAAGATTGATCACGTGGCCGGAGTCGCTGGCAATCGCACGCTCACTGAAACCGCGCACCGCCGTCGAACCCACCAGGCCGAACTGTTCGGCGGATGGCAGCGCATTGCCAACGGCGATCTGGCCGTTGAGTGCAGCACGCAACTGCCAGCCTTCGACGAGCTTCGCATAGCTGCCGCCAAAGCGCGTAACAAGGAATTCGTCATTCACTGGCCGACCGAGGATGTAGCTGTATTTGTCATCTCGCGTTGCTGCTAGGGTGCCGGCACTTCCCGCATAACTCTTGCCAGAGGAGAAGAAATTGTAGGCCAGACCGAGGTTATAGCCGGCCTGATAGCCGATCCCCTGAAACTGTCCCGAGTAGGTCGCCGACACCGGTTGGACCGTATAGGGCGTACAGCTACCGCCGCCAACAGTGCCACGCTCAGTGGTTTCACAAGTGGTGTTGATGAACTTGTAGTCGTAGCCGAATACCAGCTTCGAACTGTATTCACCCTGGCGCGGAAACAGGTGGTTCCAGCGCAGGGCGAAGACCTCGCCCTTGCCGGTCAGGCTAGGCAAGGCGATGGCGGTAGCCTGAGCGCCCATCGGCGTGATGACGTTGGATTTGCCGTAGATGATGTCGAGGCTGTCGCCAAGGCCGTAGAAGGGCTTGCGGAAGGCGACGCTGTAGATATCCACCTTGACGTCATCAATCTGGTCCAGCAGGACTTCCGGCGAGGTGGTATAGGCAAGGGTCAGCACCTCGTCGCCGCCCAGCAGGTTGGCGTTCTGGTATGCCACCCCGATGCGGTGTTGGGTGGTTTCAACCGAACCGCTATTGTCCATGGTGATGAAGACCCGCTGCGGATTCTGCTCGGTAACACCCACCTTGGCATCGACCTTGTCATCCTGCTCGCTGGTGGCCAGCGTGACTTCCACCGCCTTGGCGGGGTTTTCGTTGATGAGTTGCACGTTTTCGGAAATTTCCCGTAGGTTCGGCGCAATGCCTTCCTTCAGGTTGGGCAGCGAGGCGCGCACATTGGCCTCGTCGAAATGCTTATTGCCGCTGATTAGTATCTTGCCAAGCACTGCTTCGGTGACATTAAGCCGGACTACGCCACTGGTAATCTCCTGTTCGGGAACATGAACGTTGACGGTGCCGTAGCCCTTGGCACGGTAGGCGTTTTCGAGAATTTCGAGAGCTTTCTGGATATCGCCATAGACCCGCCCCGTGCCGAGAAAGGGCGCGACGAGCGCCTCCGCTTGGCCCGGCGGCAACAGGGTGTTGCCCTTAATGTCGAAACGGAAAATGTCGAATTTCTCGTCCTGAGCGAGGGCGACGTGGCTCCCCGCTACCAGGCCGAGCAACATACAGGATGCGATCAGACGCAGCTTCATAAAATCCCCTTTGATTCTCTTTTTAGCTCAACAGACACACAATCTCACCGTGTAAGGTATCAGACTACCGGGCGCGTGGTGAAAAAACTACAGAAAAACCAGAGTTTTCATGGGGGTGTGTTGCGTGTCGCTTACATCAGCACGATGTCGTACTGCTCTTGGTTGTAGCTGGGTTCGGCCTGGAGCGAGATCGGTTTGCCGACAAAATCCGACAACATGGCGACCGCCTGCGATTCTTCGTCAAGAAACAGGTCGATGACGGCGGGCGCGGCGAGTACTCGCATCTCGCGCGCCGTGAATTGGCGGGCTTCGCGCAGGAGTTCGCGCAGGATTTCGTAGGCGATGGTCTGGGCGGTCTTGACGATGCCGCGTCCGCCGCAGGTGGGGCAGGGCTCGCACAGCACCTGGGCCAGCGATTCACGCGTACGCTTGCGGGTCAGTTCCACCAACCCGAGCTGGGTGAAGCCATTGACGGAAATGCGTGTGTGGTCGCGCAGCAGTGCCTTGTCGAGCTCGGCCAGGACGGTGCCCTGATGATCGGCCGATTCCATGTCGATGAAGTCAACGATGATGATGCCGCCGAGGTTGCGCAGGCGCAACTGGCGGGCGATGGTCTGTGCCGCTTCGAGATTGGTCTTGAAGATGGTGTCGTCG
>CAJBAP010000274.1 GCA_903950295.1 uncultured Rhodocyclaceae bacterium | reverse complement strand
CGCGTCCTGATGCTCGGCGGAAAAATGGAGATCATCAGCGCTCCGGAGGCCGGATTTATCCTCAATGTGCGCATACCCGCCCAACCCCTTGCAGCACCTGAAGCCTCGGGAGAACAGAATTGATCCGCATCTTGCTGGCCGATGACCACACGATCATCCGCGATGGCATCAAACAAATTCTTGCCGACACCGACGACCTGCTCGTGGCGGCCGAAGCCGCCAACGGCACACAGATCCTGAAACTGCTGACCGAGCATGACTTCGATCTGCTGGTGCTGGATATCTCGATGCCCGGCCGCAGCGGGCTGGAGATGCTCAAAGTGATCAAAAAGGACAAGCCGCACTTGCCGATCCTGATCCTGAGCATGCACAACGAGGAGCAATACGCGCTACGTGCCCTGCATGCCGGTGCTGCAGGTTATCTCACCAAGGAAAGCGACAGCGACGTGCTGGTCGCCGCGATGCGCAAGGTGGCGGCGGGCGGCATCTGTTTCAGTACCAAGGTTACGGAGTTGCTGACGCGCGAACACATGCCGCAAACCGACGCTCTGCCGCATACGCGCCTGTCCGACCGCGAATTTGAAGTCTTCGAAAAAATTGTCGCCGGCATCCGGTTGACCGATATTGCCAATGAACTCCACCTGAGCATCAAGACCATCAGCACCCACAAATCGCGCATCCTGCAAAAAATGGGCATGGAAAGCGACGCCGAACTGATTCGCTACGCCATCAGCAACAACCTGGATGCGTAGTTAGCCGAGCGATGAGATCGAATAGTGTGAGAGCTGTTCTCAGGCCTTATAGCAATTCAGGATGGTGTGACGCTAGCCACTTCTTGATTTGTTTCAGCAGGGATTGCGCGCCGGAGATACAGTCGCGCACTGCGGAGTCGGGTACAGGATCACCATCGTAGTCAGCAAGATTGCGCTGCTTGCGCAACGCGTCCAGCACGATCATCTGGTCAGTAGCCAGGCCTATGGTCAGCGTCAGGCTCTGGATGGCGGTTTGATGATGTCCCGGACGGCTGGTCAAGGTACGATAGCCGTTGGCATGCAGGGCGATCATGGCGCATTGCATGATGGCCTTGTAGGATGCATCGAAGCGATTTTCAGCACTCAAGGCGGGCAAAGCCGCATCGACAAGATTACGTTCCGCAGCGGCAAGGAGTCGCGCCACCGTTTCTCGATTCGGTGTTATCGCATCAAGGCTGATGCCCAGCAGGTTCTGCAAGGTCATTTTCGGTTCCAATCAGGAAAATCTTTGGTTTGGCAAGTACGTCCCGTGCAAACGGATCGCCGGTACGCAGTTTGTCCTGCCACTCGCCCGGGCTGTAGACCTTCGGGTTGATCTCACACCCCAGGACTGACTGGGTGGGATGGAATAAGCGCACAACTTCTGCGAAGCCAAGCGTACCGACAACCAGAATATCGATGTCGCTCCCGGCGTGCTCGGTGCCCTTGGCTACGGAACCAAAAATCAAGGCGACCCGCACCTGATCTGAAGCTGGTGCCAGCGCCTGAACGAGTACGTTGGCCAAACCAGACGTTTTGCGCAGAATGCTCGCCAATTCTTCGAAGATCGGGCAGTCCCGGTTTGCGGCGTAATAGACCTGCTTTCCCTGCTCCGTCCGCCGCAGCACCCCCGCTTGGCCCAAGCGGGAAAGTTCTCTGTGAAGCGTTCCGGCCGAAGTTCCTGTCTGACGGGCGATTTCTCGCACATGCCACTGCTGCTCCGGATGAAGCAGTAACAGGCCAAGCACCTGACGCCGGTAGTCACCAAAGAGAAGGTTAGATAAAGTATGTAGCATGATCGGCTTCAAATGTAGCCTATAAGGCTTCAGTTCGCAAGGCGGTTGGATTATTTCCCCCTCGGGCTATGTCGCCCTTTACCACTACGAGCAGCACTCAGATACGGTGCTGATACTGGCTTTCAGGCATCAAAAGCAAGCGGGCTACTAGGCCGGATAACCAGTCTTGACGGGGTTATCTGTCTTCGCGGGTGTGCCACAGCCGCAAGACGAAAATCATGGGTTCCTGAATCTCGTAGCGCATCTCGTACTTGCCGACGAGAATGCGGCGTACCTCACGCGGATCGAATTCCTCCAATCTTTCTCCGATGCGTGGATTGCCCAGTAAAACGGACGGTGCGGTAGTAAGCGACTTTACGGCGCGCGGGGCAGCGGCCGGATTCACCGCGGCGAGAAAGTCATACAGCCGCGCCAGATCGGAAAGTGCCTTGCCCGTCCATTTCAACTCAATCAACGCGGTACCGGCAGCGGATTGGCTGAGCCGAGGCTATCGGCCCACGCCTGCACCGCTTGGTGGTCGATAACATGGCCGGCATCGACATCGGCGAGCGCTTCGCGGGTCAAACGGCTGCGCTCTTCCTCCTGATCGATCCAGGCGGATAAGGCCTGTTTGACGATCCAACCGCGCGAGCGTTCGAGGCGCGCAGCGAGTTGGTCCACTTTTTCGGCCAGCAGCAGCGGTACATGGGCAGTAAGAACTTTGGTGTCGGCGTTTGCCATGGTGATCTCCGTCCGTTTCATCAATAACGATCATAGTGATTGAGTTTGATTAAAGCAAGGCGACGTAACACTAGATCACTATCCTAAGGCAGGAATTAGGACTATTCCTACAAAAAATTGAATCCTGCACTGATATCCCCCGTCAGCCAAACGCAAGACAATCCTGCGGTGCCGCAAAGTAAGCAAATGTAACTTTTGCGCGGTCTTGCCAACATGAACAGCAGGGGGAATGTCAGATGCGATTCAGCAGCGTGAAGGGTTTGTTACGGCCGCAATACTGCTTTGTGCTTCTGCAGTCTGGCAAGCTCCCGCCAACGCCGCAGCGGCCAAGCTTGACACCGCCACCTGCCAAACCTGCCACGACGCCAAGAAGCCCAAGCTCGAAGTCCCCACCGCTGACGGCGAGAAACGCGCACTGCTGCCTGTCGATAGCGCCAAATACAGCAAGAGCGTGCACGCCCAGATGGAATGCGTCGTCTGCCACACCGATATCACCGACAACCAGGCCAAACACAAAAAAGCTGCCGGCGTCGCCAAAGCCGAATGCGCTCAATGCCACCTTGATCTCTGGGAAGCAACCAAGAAGGAAGGCAAGACGGCAGAAAAGCCCCGCCTCGGCATCGTTGCCGACAACGTTGCCGCCTACCAGAAATCCTTCCACGCCCGCGAGAACAAGGACGAGCCCGGCAAACTCAATGCCATCTGCAGCGACTGCCACGATGTGCACAACTTCGACGTGCCCCCGCGCGGCACGGCCGAGCGCAAGGAATGGCACCTCGCCGTACCCAACATTTGCGGCAAATGCCATGAAGATCACCTCGAAGACTGGACCGACTCCATCCACGGCAAGGAAGCCACCGAGAACCACAACCTGAAGACGGCCGTCTGCTCGGATTGCCACACCACCCACGACATCGGCAACAGTTCCTCCGACAAGGTCAAACTCTCCATCACCGCCACCTGCTGTTTGCCCTCAGCGTCATGACACTGGTGCTCACCGGCATGGCAGCCTTCTTCCCCGATACCGGCTGGGCCAAGGCTGTCATGGCGGCCTTCACCGGCCCGAAGACGGCCGGCCTGGTGCATCGTGTCGCCGCCTTTATCATGCTCGGCATCTTCTTCCTCCACCTGATTGCGGTAACCATCAACATCGCCCGCAACTGGAAGACCTTCAAGATCTTCGGCCCCGATTCCTTCGTGCCGAACTGGAAGGATGGCGAAGACATGATCGGCATGTTCAAGTGGTTCGTCGGCAAGGGTCCGCGTCCGGCCATCGAACGCTGGTCCTACTGGGATAAGTTCGACTACTGGGCGGTCTTCTGGGGTATG
>CAJBAP010000273.1 GCA_903950295.1 uncultured Rhodocyclaceae bacterium | reverse complement strand
TCCTCGAAATGACCATCGTGCCAGACCGCCAGCGTGGTGGCGTTCAATCCGTCGCCTTCGAGGCGATCAATGCAGATGTAGTCCATCTGCAGGCTCTCGGCCAGAAAGCGGGCCAGCGCGTCGAAAAAGGACTCGGTCGTGGTTTTGCTGCCGGCCTGGGAGAGGAAGGCATCGAGTTCCTCCCGCTGCTTGCGCTCGGTGATGTCGCTATTCGTTCCAATCAGACGCATTGGCTTGCCATCGGCATCGCGGCCGACCACCATGCCGCGGCCCAGCGTCCATAGCCAGCTACCATCCTTGCACAACATGCGGAACTCAACCCTGGCTGAGGGTGTCTTGCCGTCGATATGCGCCTGGATGACTGCCATCACGCCGGGCATGTCGTCCGGGTGGACGCGGCTCGTCCATTCGGCGGCGTTGTTCTCGATTTCACTCTCGGCAAAGCCCAGCATTTCTTTCCAGCGCCTTGAGAACAGTGCTGCACCGGTCTGCATATCCCAGTCCCAAACGCCATCACCTGCGCCTTCGAGGGCGAATTTCCAGCGTTCTTCGCTTTCCCTCAGCGCATCCTCGGCCTGTTTGCGCTCGGTGATGTCGCTTGCCACGGCGTAGATCAATTGATTCCCGGCATCGATAGTGGCGGACCAGGCCAGCAGCCTGAATTCACCGTTCTTGTGGCGGTAGCGGTTTTCAAAGTGGAAAGTGGTTATCCCATGCGCGAGCTTGTCCATCTCCGCGACGGTCAGCGCTTTGTCATCGGGATGGATCAGGTCAAGGAAGTTGCTTCCGACAAGTTCCGCCTGGCCGTAGCCCAGCATGATTTCGCAGCCCCTGTTCACCCGGCGGATCACGCCATCGAGCTGAGCAATCAGGTGCAGGTTCATGGATTGATCAAAGAACCTGTCGAGCGCGTCTTCCGACCGCTTGCGTTCGCTGATGTCCGTCAGGATGAGGTGTATCGCCGTCTCGCCAGCGCCGACTTTTGTTCGCGCGCAGTCGATTTGCGCCGAAAACACCGAGTCATCGCCGCGCTGCATGCCCACTTCCACGCTGCCTTTGCCGTCCTGTTTCATTACAGCCAGGAACAGCCCCAGCCAGCGATTCTGGTCTTCGGCAACGACCAGCGAATTAAAGCTGCGGTGCAGCAGATCCTTGCGCTCAGTTCCCAGCAGCTTGACGCCGGTGAGGTTGATCTCCCCGATCATGCCGTTCGAATCGATCGTGAGATAGCCAACCGGGGCGAACTCATACAGGTCGAGATAGCGGCTGCACGACTCCTCCAGAGCGCGTTGCGCCCGGCGCAATTCCTCGTTCTGCATCTCCAGTTCGATCTGGTGCACGCGCAGCTCGTGCAGCATCTGCTTCGTTTCTTCAGGCAACAGAGCTTCCAGAGTTTCCTGCGACTGCGCGGCACTTTCCCAGAAGACCGTTTTTGCCCGCTGCCTCAGCGCCGGCCCCGCGCTCAGAAGCCGCGCGGTTTCACCTCCTACAGTGTTCGTCAGGTGATTCATCTGGGCCGACTCGGGCTCAGCTCTCGGTTTCCAGCAATTCCGCGACGGCAAACTGCGGAACCTTGGCTACCGCGACAGAATCGCTGGCCGGTGAGTTGAGCAGCCTGATCTTCCGCATGGCGCCTTGACAGTCCACCGTCATCAGCGTCATATCATCGAGGGCGTGGCGATTCCCCACAAACTCGTTCACCGCCAAAACCAGCGCATCATGCCGTTCCGACGGTGCATGCTGTTGCAGCACCTGTAGCGCCCGTTGCTCGCCGAAGTCTTCGCCGTCCGCGTTCTCCGCGTCCGGCAGTCCATCGGAAAAAGCCACCAGCTGCCCGCCGTCGGACCACTGGTACACCTCGGTTTGCGCCGTAAAGGTGCGGTCGAGGACACCCAAAGGCAGATTGGTCGAAATAAAGCAGGAATGCACTTCCCCTGTATTGCCGAGGAAATAGGCGGATGGGATCCCGCCATTCCACACTTCCACCGTGCGGTTGTGGCTGTCGATGCAAGCCACCACGGCTGCCACATAGCGACCGACGGGGGACTGTTCATGCACCGCCCAGTTCATTTCTTCCACGATCATGCCCACTGTCAGGCCCTTGCTCACCATGCTGTAAAAAATGTGGTTGATCGGCAGCAGATTGAGCGCCGCCGGCAGGCCATGCCCCGTGGAATCGGCCAGCATGACGTAAAGCCGTCCATTCCGCGCACGCGAAACGGCCACCAGGTCGCCACTCACCACCTCGGTTGGCTGGATCCAGTAGCGCACCTGCTTGTCGTGCAATTGCTCCGGTCGCATCATGCGGCTCATCAATTCCGCGACCAGCTGCCGTTCTTCCTCCGCCGCCTTTTGATAGGCGGCGAGTTGGGCGCGGCTGGTCGATATTTCGCGCGACTGCATCAGCTTATCCGCGCAGGCCAGCAGAGTCTGCATCAACTCGTCGAGGATAACGGGCTTGAGGACATAGCCGTCCGCCTCGACGGTGATGGCCCGGCGCAGGTACTGGGTATCGTCAAAGGCAGTAATGAATATCACCGGTGTAGTGTGACCCCGCTTCCTGATCTCCTGAGTCATGGCCAGCCCATCCATGAAGGGCATCTGGATGTCACTGAGGACAAGATCCGGGCGCTGGGCTTTAAACAGTGCCAGACCCTCCTTGCCGTCCGTAGCGGTGAGCACCTGGCCCACACGAGGGCCCAGGAAATGGGCAATCTCGTTACGAATACTCTCATCGTCTTCCACGCAAAGCAGCGTCATCTGCTTGAGGTACTCGACGTTCTTATCCATTATGTATCCTCGCCCATGTCTGTTTCTCTGGCAGATCGTGTGTGAAAAGTACGCCAGTGCAGGTATTCGTATTCATGTCGACCTACGCCATCGATGGCGCAAAACAAGTTGGTCGCAGAGTGCGTCCGCTTTCGTCGCTTCGTGGTTGCCACGTGGGCTTGTATTCATGGATACTGCTCATCGAAGGCGCTCCTTCTTGCTCTGATTCCCCATTTGTCAGCGGCTTCATAGTCGACGATGCGGTCGCCTCCCCCGTGCCCCAGCGGTTGAGAGATATCCAGATCGTAGGGTGGAATCACCTCGGATTCTGTCCGCGTGTCGTAGGCGATCCATATCACCGGACGCAAGGTGTTGTGCGCGTTATGTTCCACCACCACGCCGATCAGGCCACTTTCCAGACTCACCAGCGAACCGATGGGGTAAATGCCGATGCAGCGGATGAAATGCCGCACCAGTTCCTCGTTGAAGTGGAACTTGCTCCATTCCTGGATCTTTCGGATCGCCTCGGCCGGGTTGATCGGCTCGTGGTAGACGCGGGCGGACGTAATCGCGTCATAGACATCGACAATCGCCGCCATCTGGCCAAACGGAGAGATTTCGCCACCCTTCAGCGCACCCGGATAGCCCGAGCCGTCAAAACGTTCGTGATGGTGCAGGCTGATGTCGAGAGCGCTTTGCGACATACCGTCGATATGCTGGAGCACGTTCTGACCGTGTTGGACATGCTCTTTCATGATGTCGAACTGCTCGGTGCTTAGCCGACCCGGATTATTGAGAATATTGTCGGGCACCCGCATTTTGCCGATGTCGTGCAACAGCCCGCCGAAGGTCGCTTGGCGCGCGATGTCCTTGCCGAGGGACAAGGCGTTGCAGAAGGTGGCGAGCAGGGCGCCCACGCTCACCGAATGCAGGAAGGTATAGCCATCCTTGGTCTTGATGAGTCCCAGGCCGTTCAACGCGTTGGAGTTGCGCAGTACGGAGTCGGCCATCGCGTCCACTGAGGCGTCTAGGTCTTCAAGCGCGCACTGCTCACCCAGACGGATATCCCCCATGAGGCGATGAACTGCCTGGGCGGCCTCCTCATGTATTTTTGCTGCGCTGGGGGCTTCTTCGCGCAAGCTCACGCGCGGCTCCGTCCCAGCGGGCAGGACGGCCGCCATATCGAGCAATTCCTGCTCCACCGCTTCCTTGACTTCCTGAGCGTCCGGTGCGTCAGCTATGCCCTTGCCGCGCCGCGTATCGATATACAGCTCGCGCACGCCCAGTGCGTGGATTTCCTCGACCTTGGCTTCGTCCATGACCTTGAAGCGATGGGGGAACAGGGGGTGCACCACCCAGCTGCAATTCAGGTCATGGATATACATGTCGGGGGCTAGTTGATGAATACTGATTTTTTTGATCATGATAGGTTCCCTGATATTCCTGAAGCCATCCACGTTCAGCTAGTGGTGAAAAGCCGGTGGAAGTTGGCCACCTTCAGGACTTTCATCACCTTTGGCTGGCAATGATTGAGGGTTACGGCCTGTCTGGATTTATCGGCGCGCTCGCGCAATACCAGCAGGCTGCCGAGTGCGGAACTGTCGATGTACTCCACCTCGGTGAAGTCCACTTCAATCAGCTTGACCGCCATGTCATTCAGCGCATTGGCATAGGATTGGCAAAAATCGCTTATCCCGCTTAACTCAAAGCGCGGCGGAAGTTTGATGCTGGCCTTGCCCGCATCATGCTTCTGGATTTCCATATTCTTCTCCTAGTAAGAATCAAGGTCGTGCTTCAGAACAGCTCGACCTTGGATGCGTTGAAAAATGTCTGCGTGCCGTTGTCCACGCCGCGCGACGCATAACTGCCATGCTGGCTTTCGTTGGCCATGAAGTTGGCAAGGATGGACTTGATCGCCTGGCCACCAAAATTGATCGTGCCTTCCTCAATGACCAGATTGGTCCCGATGTCGTCGAAAACACGGGATTTCTCGTTGAGGGCAACGTCCAGTCGCTCGACCATTTGCCTGACGACGTCCTGATACTGGACGCTCATCAGCATGTCGTTGATTTGTGCGGCGAGTTGCTCGTTGATCACCGCCCCCTCGGCAATCTGGCCACGCAGCACGTCGCCTCGCGTCGCCAGTGTTTCTTGCATCGTGCCGACTACCCCCACCAGATGCAGGGCCTGGGCGAGATCGCGGTTGATCACCTCCTGCGCATCCTTGCTGAAGGCAACGCCCACACTGGACTGCGCCTTTTCGATCCCGCTCCAGACCAGATCGGCCGCCTCGCGAGACCGGGTGGCCAGCTTGCGCACTTCGTCCGCCACGACGGCGAAGCCGCGGCCCTGATCGCCGGCACGCGCCGCCTCGATGGCCGCGTTCAGGGCAAGCAGGTTGGTCTGGGCGCTGATGTCCTTGATCACGCCGACCAGCTTGCCGAGTTCTCCGACGTTCTCGATGATGTGCTTGAACTGCTCCCGTTCCCGGTGAATGCGCTCGGGCAGCTGGCTGATGAATTCCCTGATTTCCCCGATCGCATCAGGGTTGTCGGTGGTGCCTTCCGGTTTCGGCTGTTCAGCCCCGGCATTC
Organism: uncultured Rhodocyclaceae bacterium; assembly: GCA_903950295.1. The sequence continues at coordinate 11,376 of CAJBAP010000273.1, read as the reverse complement.
AGCATGGCGATCAGGCGGCCACTTTGCTGATCCAGGCCATTGATTCGTTCCAGAATCTGCATGGCCGATGTTTCGGTGAAACCGATGATTTCCTTGTGCTGGTCAATGAAGGATGCATCGAGGGCGTAGGCTTCCTTCAGTGCATCGGCGGTCTGGCTACACTTCTCCCTCAGCACCTCCCGTTCCATTTGCAGCAAGGACATGTAGGCCAGGCTGGAGAAAAAGGTGGTTTCCACCCCGCCCCACTCACCGACCCGCAGCCTGCTGAAGACGAAAAAGAGGACGGTGCCCAGCCCCAGCACGGAGACAAACATCAGGACCGCATCCAGCAGTTCCGGGGAAACGCCGATGGCAGCCGCCCATGCCGCACTGGAACCACTGAATGCGTAGTGGACACCCACCATGCACAGCGCCATCCCGGTGATCACAACGATGAAGAAGTTGCGGATGTGGTTGAGCTGCTGATAAGCGTCCTTGCTCCAACTGCTCTCGGTAAGGCTGATAGCCATGATGATTGCTCGCTATCTCCTGAAGATCAGGAATACTCCGCGATGGGCAAACGGCGGCTCATCGGGTTCTCCCGATCGTTCAGATAGGGCGTCGTTGGTACGCCAGGGCGTACGGCGACGTGAAACCGCATATCGCGAGGCAGCGTGATGATGAATTCCACACCATCGTTCGTATTGGCGCACTCGATCATTCCATGAAAATGCTGGTCGACGATTCGTCGGGCGATATAAAGGCCCAGGCCTGTGCCATCCGGCTTAGTCGTGAAGTAGGGGTCGAAAATCTTTTCCATGTGTTCCGGCGCAATGTGGCCCGCATTGTTGGCAATCCTGACGGTGATTTCCCTGTCTCCGTCGGTCACTTCGCAGTTGATCGTCCGGTCTTTGCTTCGATACTGGACCAGTGCATCCTTGGCATTGGTGACCAGATTCAGCAGTGCCTGCCCGAGTTCGTTGCACACTCCGACAGCTTTTCCCGTCGCAGAAAGTTGCGCCTTCACCTGGATCTGCGCACGCTTCAAACTCGCCTCCATCAATACGAGAACCTTGCCCATACACTCGGAAGGACTTATTGGCGCCGCTTTTGCGTCGGACCGGAAGAAGTTGCGGAAGTCATCGATGGTCGACGACATGTCTTCAATTACTTGGTACGCCTGGTTGAATCGCTTGCTCGCGTCGTCCTGGCCGGGCTTGTCGCCAAGGCAGTCGTATTGGATATTCTGCAACAGCAGGCCGAGTGTCGTCAGCGGCTGCCGCCACTGGTGGGCGATCATCCCGATCATTTCTCCCATGGCTGCGTGGCGCGACTGAAGGAGCATCAACCGCTCCTGTTTCATGCCGTCGGCAATTGCCTCGGCAACGCGTTCCTCCAGCGAGTGATTCAGCGCGAGAAGTTCAGCCTCGGCCTGCTTGCGCGCGGTGATGTCGTGTACGCTGTAACGCACCCCGAGCAGCTTGCCGTGGCGGTCGACCACTTGCCGAAGATCGATGCTTCCCCAAAGAACACTGCCGCACTTGTGGATGAACCTGAACTCGCATTCGTCGTCTCCTGGGATGTTTTTCGCCAGAAAGCTGCGCATGCGACCGCGGTCATCCGGGTGGATGATCGGGAAGGGATAGTTCAGCATTCCGAAACAGTCGAAGAGCGAATATCCGCACGAAGCTTCGACCGAGGGGCTGATCCAGCGCATCTGTCCGTTTTGATCGACCCACCAGTTCCAATTGAGGGTGTAATTCGCTGCGACATCGAGATGTTCATTGGCCTGGCGCAGTGTTTCTTCTGCACGCATACGCTCGGTCACGTCCTCGTAGCTGATCATTAATCCGACGACCTCACCCGTCGTCGCGCGCAGGGGCGCCTTGCTGGTTTCGTACCAGCGCGCCGACTCTGGTTGGCCGCTGCCTTTGGAGAGATCGCGATAAATCGACGTTCCACTAGCCATGACGCGCTCATCCTCGAGCCGCAGAAAGTCGGCGACATGAAAGTCGTGATGGAAATCAAAATCCGTCTTACCGACGATTTCTTCGGCATGCGAAAGCCCGACTGCCTGCGCACCCGCTGCGTTGCACCCGAGGAAACTACCGGAACGGTCTTTCCAGAAAATGCACTGCGGCAGACTGTCGATGATCTGTCGAAACGCGAAAGCATCGAATGACACGCCTTCCGCCAAGTAGCTGAACGGCAGGTGTTGCCAGGAAGTCGATGGCTCGTAATTCTCAAAACTGAGCCGAACATTGTCTAGGTCTAGCATGATCGCCTCTACGCGGTAGGGGAGCAGACCGCGCGAGAATCCAGTGCGTGGCCATTTCTTGAAGCCAGTGCGGTACGGCAAGCGTTGCGGGAGACCCGCATGGGTTTTCGGTTGCGACGAGGCTCTGGCCGTCTAGGCGGAACATTGCCACACCCGGATTGGTTCTGCGCAGCATCGCGATCAGTTTCGTAAGCTGTTCGCAGTTGCCGATACGGTCGAACACGATGACGTCGGGGTTGAAGTCGCGGATCTGCCAAGTGGCCTGAAGGATGCCAGTGGCTAGCCGGACACTGATATCAGCGGCGCGGCCGAAATGCTGCACGATGCATTGCTGATAGGAGATATCGGGCACTACCGAAGGATCGACAATCAGGACATTCATGGCATCACCTCTTGGTCGCGGAACCGTAATCGCGTAAGAATTACTGTGGCAGCGATGAATTAAATATATTCCATGCCGTTGCATAGATATATACGTACGACTTCGTACAACTAAAGTGTGATTGGGTATGCCAAACGTGCAGAAACAGAAATGACGTAAGGCATTGTTCCAGCGACGGATATTGAACCAATGCTGCAAGTCACAAAGGGTCGATCGGCGAGAACTGGTAGGGGTTTGCCTAGCGGTTTAGGGGTTCTTTCAGCGAAATTTTGACCTGGCGCAGTTGCGAGGCGAGCGGCTTGCTCGCAACTGCCCCACCTCGCTACGACTGGCTCAGGTTGTAGATGCGGACTAGATCTATTAGATTTTCCGCGCCAGTCTTCTTCATGACCCGCATTCTGTGAGTTTCTACCGTCCGATGGCTGATCCCCAAGCATCGCGCGATTTCCTTGTTATGCAATCCTTCGGCGATCAGAGTCCACACCTCACGTTCTCGCTTTGTCATGGATAGAGCGAGTTGCCCAGCGACGCTGCATTCATTTTGCCGTGAGAACAGCCTTTTGCTTTCGAGTAACGCCGCAGCCACTTTCTTGATTAACACAGCGGCAGTGACCGGCTTGGTCAGGAAGTCGACCGCGCCAGCCTTGATGGCGCGCACGCTTAAGGGGATGTCGCCATGGCCGGTTAAAAAGATAATCGGAACCAGGGAGCGGCGCCTTGACAGTTCCTCCTGCAACTGCATGCCGTCCATTCCGGGCATGCGTAGATCAACGATAGCGCAGCTGTTGGGTGCCGGCCTGAATGCAGCTAGAAAGGCCTCTGCGGAATCGAAGGCTTCGACAGCGAAATCCTTCTGTTCGAGCAGGAGCGTCAGCGACTCTAGTACGGCTTGATCGTCGTCGATAATAAACACCGTCGGCTTGTTGTTCATGAGGTAATAGGCACCGTCAAGTGAAACGTCGCACCGGGACACGCATCCAGATCTACCCACAGTTGCCCGCCGTGGGCTTCAACAAGCGCACGGCTTATTGCAAGCCCCAGTCCAATACCCGCTGGCTTGGTACTGAAGAAGGGGTCGAAAACGTGGGGAGCAATTGCCGCATTCAGTCCGGGGCCACTGTCCTGCACCGTTACATGATCCATGTTCTTTGCGGAAAAGCTTCGTACCTTGATTGTGTTGGTTGCCGACGGCTTTTCGATAGCTTGCATGGCGTCAAAAGCATTTGTCAGCAAGTTAAGCAGAACCTTCTTCAGTTGGAGGGCATTCGCATGAATGAGCGGCAGGTCTCGTTCCAGTTCTACCACTAGGTTGAGATCAATATGGTTGCTCTCCGAAGCTGTGGCAACAGCCTGGCGGATAACTTCGTTGAGGTCGACCAATTCCGCCTCATCTTGCCCCCCCCCCTTGTGCAGGTGGGTGATCAGTTCGTGCAGAACCCGTCCTGCGCGTTGCGTCTGTTCCACGGCACCCTGCAGCGCTCGATGGAGTTTCTCTTGGTCATTCGCGCCCTTTTTCAGCATGTCCAGTGCCGCTTCGCTGAAGGCGGATATCGAGACCAACGGTTGGTTCAATTCGTGGGCGATGGCTGAAGCTGTATGCACTGCCACCTGCTGATTCACGAGGTGCTCCATTTGTATGCGCTGGGCTTGTGCAGTCCTTTCGATCTGTCTCCGCTCAGTAACATCTCGAATTATGCCAATCAACCGGACGGCCCGCTTTTCTTCAAAATATACCCTCCCTTGAGCCTCCAGATAGCGCACGCTGCCATCGGCACGACTGATGACGCGGTATTCGACTCTGAATTCATTGGTGCAGGACCCGTTGGAGATGCATGCTTGGGCGATTATGGATTTCGTTTCCGCGCGGTCGTCGGGGTGTAGCAATGCCATGAATGTCTCGAAGGTAATCGGCTCGTCTGGCCCGACCCCGAATAACTCCCGTACCCGCAAGTCCCAGCTCAGCTTTCCGCTCTTAATGTCTCGATCAAAGACGCCCAAGCCAGCCGCGTTCTTCGCCAGGGTCAGCGACAGGTTCGTCGCCTCGAGGTCGGCGGTGCGGGTGAAGATGAGTTCTTCGAGGTGATCCTGATATTGCTTGAGTTTGGCTTCAGCCTGCTTGCGCGCGGTGATGTCCAGGCAATGGCCGACGTAACCGACGAACTCGCCCTGAACATTGTAGTGAGGTGTTCCGTCATCCAGGATCCAGTGGTATTCGCCATCGTGGTAGCGTAACCGGTAGTCCATGCTGAATTTCTCGCGCTGGTCGAAAGCGGTGGTGTAGATGGCGAGACAGCGCTGGAGGTCGTCCGGATGCACGCCCTCGGCCCAGCCGTTGCCAGACTCCTGTTCCAGTGTTCTTCCGGTGAAGCTCAGCCAGGGCTTGTTGAAGTAGTAGCAGCCCTTGTCGGGACCGGCCATCCAGATCAGGGCCTGGCCGTGGTCGGTGACGGATCGATAGAGTGCTTCGCTCTCCTTCAGGGCATCCTCGGCCATCAGCCGTTCCAGCTCGCCGGCGGCGCGCGAGGCGATCCTTTCCATCGTGACTTCGGCACGCGAGCGGTTCTCTAGTGGGTGTCGCCCGATCACCGCGATAAGGCCTATTGGCTGGCCGGTGTGGCTCCATAGGGTGATACCGATGTAGCTCTCCGCACGCAAGTCCTGGAGTGCCTGATCGTGCGGAAAGAACCGGGAAACGCTGGCAGGAAAGCAGCACACCTTCTGCCCCACCACGTCGCCACAGGGCGTGTCTTTCAGGGCATAGGTCACGTTGGCCTCGAAACGACCGTCGTGCCACACGGCCTGGGTCGTGGCGTTCAGTCCGTCGCCTTCGAGCCGGTCGATACAAACGTAGTCCATTTGCAGGCTCCGGGCCAGAAACCGGGCCAACCCGTCAAAAAATGACTCGACCATCGATTGGGGATCGGTTTGTGAGAGGAAGGCATCCACATCCGCCAGTTGCTTGCGCTCGCTGATGTCGGTCAGGGCGATGCGGACCGCCGTGTCGCCAGCGCCGACTTTCCGTGTTGCACAATCCAGCTGTGCCTGAAGCACAGTGTCATCGCGGCGCTGCAGGGCCAGTTCCATACTGCCTTTGCCATCGAGTTCCTTCACGCTCAGGAATAGCTGCATCCAGCGCGCCTGGTCCTCGGCGATGACCAAAGAGGTGAAGCGGCGGTGCAGCAGATCCTTGCGCTCCGCTCCCAGTAGCTTGACGGTGGCTAAGTTGATCTCGTCGATCATGCCGTCAGCGGTGAGCGTCAGATAGCCGACCGGGGCGAACTCATACAGATCGACGTAGCGGTCGCGCATGACCTCCAGTTCAGTCTGCTTCTGGCGCAAGGTCTCGTTCTGTATCTCCAGCTCGACCTGATGCACCTGAAGTTCATACAAGAGATTTTCGCCCGAGTGCGCGGGGTCTCCCCCGGTCAGAGGCGCATCGTCGATCTGCCTCTCGGCGGCAGCCCGCAGGCGCAGTTCGTGCCGTTGTTTATCGTCGGAAGCACTCACGAACGCGTCTCCGCTTCAATTGCTACCATCCCCAGCAGGATCAATTCCGTACTGCCAAGCACTGTGACGAACGGGTCTGCGGATAACATCATCCGCCGGCAAAGAATGCGATGCCGCCGCGTCTTTCTTCATTTGCCATTGTTGACGATTCATGGGGGGGCTCCAGTTCGGGCCGTCAGCGCGGATTCAAGCCCGTACAGGAATATTGATTCCTGAAGCAACACCATACACGGGCGGCATCGTTTAATATGTTCGCGCGCGAACACATCATGAGAATAGTCGGCCCAGAGTCGCGTCACCAGAAAGATTCCAGGGCCGGTTTGCCCGCCTATCGGCTTTTGCAGGGAGGTTGCTCCATGAACGCGCAGGTCGCTACTCCGAAGCAAAACCGCATCCTTGCGGCCCTGCCGGGCGCAGAGTATCAGCGGCTGGAAGCGGAACTGGAGGCCACCACGCTGCATCCCGGCCAAGTCATCTATGAAGCCGGCGATTCGCTGGATTTCGTGTATTTCCCGACCGCCGGCCTCGTTTCACTGATTTGGACAACGCAACACGGTGCCACGTCTGGGCTTGCCATGACCGGTAATGAGGGTCTGGTGGGCATGCCGGCCCTGTTCGGCAATGAGAAAGCGATACACTGGGCGGTCGCACAAAGCGCTTGCGATGCGTATCGACTACGAGCCGAGGTGGCGCGCTGGGTGCTCGATCAAGGGGGCGCACTGTTGCCTCTGGTCAGCCTTTACGCCCAAGACTTGATAGCCCAGATTGCGCAGATCGCATTGTGCGCGCAACACCACAGCATCGAACAGCAAGTGTGCCGGTGGCTTCTCCTCTGTTGGGATCGATTGCCGGGAGCACAACTGAACATGACGCAGGCAACGCTGGCCCAGCTGCTTGGCGTGCGCCGCGTCACCGTCTCGGAGGCCGCCCGTAAGCTTCAGGCGGCAGGCCTTATCACGTTCCACCGGGGGCAAATCACCCTTCTTGATCGCCACGGGCTGGAGGCCCACGCCTGCGAATGCTATGCGGCGCTGAAAGCGCAGACAGGCCGCCGAATGCGTTCGATGCCGAAAGCGCTCAATGGACCCCCGACGCGACTGAGTCCGAAAAGCCTGCGCGCACGCGCCGAAAAGCAGTTCAAACAGGCACCGGCCGACACACCTCGTTCCGCAATGGAGTTGGATAGCCTAGTGTGTGAACTCCAGGTGCATCAAATCGAGTTGGAGATGCAGAAAGAGGAACTGATCAACGCCTACGCCGAAGTCGATGCCCTGCGTGAGCGCTATGTCGATATTTACGATTTTGCACCGGTGGCCTACGTCACCGTGGATACCGTGGGTGTCATCAGGCAAATCAATCTCGCCGGAGCCATCCTGCTCGGCATCAAGCGGTCCCAGATCCTCCAGCGTCGCTTCGGTGCCGTGGTGAGCCAAGAATGCCAGGACACTTTCAACCAATTCCTGGCCGCAGTGCTGAGCGGGCATACCAGCAACCAGTGTGAAATCGAACTGGTTCCCACCGAACAGCGTGGGGCCGCCACGGTTCTTATAGAAGCGATCCCTGATGAAACCGGACAGGAATGCCGCATGGTCGTCAGCGATATTACACTGCAGAAGAAGAGCACCCAGGCGCTACGGCAGCACGAAGAGCTATTACGTAGCATTTTCCTGGCGATGGCCGAAGGGGTGGTGTTCCAGACAGCCGACGGCCAACTGATCGAGGCCAACCCGGCGGCCGAAGAAATACTGGGGTTGAGCCGGGATGAGTTGATGGACAGAACATCTTATGATCCGCGCTGGCAGGCGATTCATGAAGATGGAACACCCTACCCAGGCGATGAACATCCAACGATGGTTACGCTCAGGACTGGCAAACCGTTGCGCAATCAGGTCATGGGTGTTCGGGTTCCGGCCGGCGGGTTACGCTGGGTCAGTATCAATTCAATGCCGATTACACGTAACGCGGATGGAATTGCAGACGCCGTTGTAGCGACCTTCACCGATATCACCGAACGCCGACAGAGTGAACTTGCGCTGCGGGGCAAGCAAAACGAACCCACCGTGGGCCAAAGCATTGCCAAGATCGGGAAATCGGATTCGAATGCTCGTGCGCGCCGCCGATCAGGCAAGTGATCAGATAATGCCTATGGAATGCCGGCAATACTATCAACACCGGACGTTAGAAAGGCTGGGGTTTGGGGGGCTTGAATGTCGCTTCATGGCCGTCAAGAGCCAGTGAGATCAGTTCTGCAATTCGTTCAGCAGTTCCGGGTGCCGGTCTAGAAGCCGAAATAGATTTGTCACCGCAGGTAACGGACGGGCCTTGCCCCTCTCGTACCGCGAGAAGGCATTCGGACCGCCGCCGGTAATGCGCGCGGCCTCGAGTTGAGTCAGCTTCAACTTTTTGCGGATTCTCGCCAGTTCGGCAGACTCTTGGGTGTCGATCTCGGCGGCAATTCGTTTGATGGCGTCGGAGAAACGCTCGCCTTCTCCCACGTCGAATTCAACCTCGTGACAATGGGGGCAATGCCAACCGGCGATCTTGGGCACCAGTGTTGCGTGACCTTTGTATTCATACGGTACATCCTTGACGGCATGCCGCAGAATTCCCTGTTCGCAATTCAGGCACTCACGGGGCATCTCACTTCTCCTTAAACTGAATCACAATCGAACCATCCACGCGCAACGTCACCTTGACGTAAGCCACTTTGCCGTTCGGCGTAATGCAGTGATAAACGTCCTGCCACACTTGGCTTGCAGCATGAGTCGTCATGCTCTTGTAAAAATCGGCCCGCGTCATCGCACACACTACATCAATCGCGCTTGCAGAATCCAAGCCCATGGCCTGAGCGCCCACCAAAGCGGTAGCAGAAAAGCATCCGCGCCACGCCGTTGTACGGCGAGCTTCACAGCAGCTAAATCGTAGTGCGGCTTACGCTTTTCCATTGTACCTAGATTAACCCATAAGGTTAGTTGGTGCAAGCGTGATTTTCTGAGCCCGGCTCTTCTGGGTGGCGAAAGCCGCCGATCTAAAAAGTCGGCGCTGGCGGGACGGCATCGCTTATTTCTGTGCCTGCTCCAGCACTCTCAGAAACTGCGAAGCCGGCTGGTAGCCGACGACGCGCAGGTCCTTGATCTCTTTCCCGGCCTTGAAGAAGATGATGCCAGGCGGGCCGAAGAGGCCGAAGCGCTTGAGCAGCGCTTTGTCGTCCTCATTGTTGGCGGTTACATCCGCCTTGAGGAGCGTGAACTCCTTCATCTTCGCGGCGACGGTTGGGTCGGCGAAGGTGAACTTCTCCATCTCCTTGCAGCTCACGCACCAGTCGGCATAGAAGTCGAGCATCACCGGTTTGTTGGTGGACTGGGCGGAAGCGAGACGGGCGTCGAGTTCGGCGACCGTCTTCACCTTCTCGAAAGTTGGTGCTGGCGAGACGGCAGCGCCGGCAGAGCGCAGAAAAGCCAGTGGTTGCAGCGGATCGCGGCTGCCACCCAGCAGGCCGAGCAGCATGGCCGCGCCGGCGAGCAGCAGGGCGGCGCCAATGCCTTTCCAGAAACGCTGCCAGCCGTGGGCGTGGGGCGGCAGCGGGTCGAGGGCGTGGAGATAGATCGCCGGCACGATCAAAAGTGCCGCCCAGCCCAGCATGATCACCCAGGCGGGCAGTACCGGCGAGACCAGCCACAGCGCGGTGGCGAGCAGGATGACGCCGAAGAACTTTTTCACCGCTTCCATCCACGGGCCGGCTTTGGGCAGGAAGGAGCGCGAGAACACGCCGACCAGCAGCAGCGGCGCACCCATCCCCAGGCCCATGGCGAAGAGTGCCGCGCCGCCGAGTACGGCGTCTTTGGTCTGGGCGATATAGAGCAAAGCCCCGGCGAGCGGTGCGGCAACACAGGGACCAACGATCAGCGCGGAGAGTGCGCCCATCAAGCCGATGGCGAAGAGCGATCCGCCTTGGTGGTTGGCCGTGTCGGAGAGCTTCGACTGTAGCGCGGTGGGCAGCTGCAGTTCGTAGAAGCCGAACATCGAGAACGAGAGCACAACGAACACCAGCGCGAAGCTGCCGAGCACCCAGCCGTTTTGCAGTGCGGCCGAAAGCAGCGTGCCGGAAAATCCGGCGGCGACACCTACCGCAGCGTAGGTGATCGCCATGCCCAGCACGTAGGCCAGCGACAGTACGAAGGCGCGCACATGGGTGACGGCATGGCCGTGATTGACGATGATGCCGGAGAGAATCGGGATCATCGGGAAGACGCAGGGTGTCAGGGACAGCAGCAGGCCGAAACCGAAGAAGGTGACGATGGCCAGCCAGAAGCCGGCACCCTGCAGTAGTTGGGCAATCTGGCCGGATTCATCTCCCGAAGAAGTCGGCGCTGGCGGGACGGCACTAACCTCGTTCGCCGGCGCACTACTCATGCCGGACAGCGTGATCTTCGCCTCCTGCGTCAGTGGCGGATAGCAGACGCCGCCATCCCAGCAGCCCTGCGAGGTGGCCTTGAGCACGAAGGCACCGCTGCCGGCGGTGACGGGAATTCGCGCGACGATCTGGCCCCGGTAGGTTTCGATCCGACCGAAGAATTCGTCATCCTTTTCTTTACCCTTGGGCAGGTCGGGCGTCCCCAGCTTGACCGTTGCCGGTGTGGCGGCGAATTCGATCTTCTGTTTGTAGAGGTAATACTCGGGGGTAATGTCCCAACGCGCCTCAATGGTTTGGGCATCGAGTGCTCGGGCGGAGAAGCGGAAGGCCTGCTCGGGCTCGAGTGGCTCGGCGGCCCAGACTACGGGTGCCAGCAGGCTGGTGAGCGCAAGCCAGAGCAGGGTGAGGAGTCGTGTCGGCATGTTATTGGTCGGTGGTGGTTTCGTTAGTAACCCAGGCCAGATAATCCGGCAGGCCGCGAGTGATTGGGACAGCAACGATCTCGGGAAGTTCGAAGGGATGGTGCTGGCGGATCGCTGTTTCGAGTGCCGCATAGCGTTCTGTCGTGGTCTTGATCAGTACCGGCACTTCCTCGGCCGTTTCGATCTGTCCCTGCCAGCGGTAGACCGAACGGCAGGGAGTGAGGATGTTTACGCATGCTGCCAGCCGCCCTGTGACGAGCGCATCCGCCAGCGTGCGGGCACTGGCGGCGTCAGGCAGATTGGTGAGCACAAGCAGGGCTTCCATGCTGCTATTCTAACGGCTGCCATTTCACGGACGCCAACATGACCCCCAGCCAGATCGTCAAGTTTCTCG